>JANWLQ010000034.1 GCA_025450725.1 Terriglobales bacterium | reverse complement strand
GGCGAAGGTGAAATCAGAGGGGTATTGTCTCCCGCTACCGTCCCCGCACTTGGACGGGGCAAGCGAAACTTCCTCGTTATTATACTGGGCCTTGGTCCAAGTTGGGAGGGAGAACTGTTTCTGGATCCGCCACGGGCCCGAGTTCCCAACTGGGATAGGGAGAAAACGAAGCCTCGTCCGGGATGCGTTTCCGCCTTCGCGCCGACATCTAAACCGGTATGGCAAGAAGCGCGGGCGCAGCGGGGCGCGAAACATTTTCGATCAAGTGCGGGCGTTGCAGTCTGATCTTCGCCACCGATGATTGCCGGAAACTGGAGCACTTCAGTATTTACCGCGTGATATGCCCGCAGTGCGCCTGGCCCGGCCGCTATCTGGCCTCAGAACTGCACGCGCTGGCGACAGCAAGAGGCGGGGCGCCGCCGGCCCGCAAGGCGAAAGCCAGCCTCTCTCCCACCGCCAGCGGAGGCGCCCCACCCCAAGCCCCGGGCGAGGCGCAGCCAGAAGCCCCGCGAAAAGCTCCGCAAACCGTGGGTGAATCGTAAACATGGGCGACAGAACTTCCCTTAAAGCTTGCAGACGGAATCCAGACCCCAGCGGTTGCAGAGGCCCAATAAGGAAAGTTGAACCCAAGCAGGCCGGCTGAGCGTCTGAACTGAGAAGCTGAACGCAACTGGCGTCGCAATTCAGGGTTGAACCGTTACGGATAGTACTATGCAGCCAACTCTCAACCGTTCCCTCCCGCTGGGCGGCGGACTCGTACTGCTGGCTTTGGCCGCCTCGCTCGCCGCCCAGACCCAGGCCACACCGCGTCCGGCCCGCATCACCCAGGCGATTGACAATACCCAGTTTGTGCGCCTGCACGGCAACACGCCGCTACGGGCGCGCGGCGGTTTGGATCGCGGCGCGGCGGCGCCGGAGATGATGCTGCACCGGATGCTATTGCTGCTCAAGCGTTCGCCCGAGCAGGAGCAGGCGCTCGAGCAAATGATCAGCGATCAGTACACCGCGGGCTCCCCGCGTTTTCACCAATGGCTGACGCCGCAGCAGTTCGGCGATCAGTTCGGTCCCTCGCCGGTTGATGTGCAGACAATCACCTCGTGGCTTGCGGGCGCGGGCTTCACCGTCACCGGCCTCGCGCCGGGAGGCGGCGTGATCGAGTTCAGCGGCCCGGCGGGCGCCGTGGCGAGCGCGCTGCATACCGAGATCCACCAGTACTTAGTCAACGGCGAGGAGCACTGGGCTAACGCCAGCGATCCGGCGATACCGATGGCGCTGGAGCCGGTGGTTGCGGGCGTGGTGTCGCTGAACAACTTCGTCAAACCCGCGGGCCGGATGATGGGCACCGGCCATGGCGTGAAGGCGACGAACGGCGAAGCCAGCCCGGCGCTGACCCTGGACGCGAACAATACTCAGCACGCGATTGTGCCCGGCGATTTCTCCGTTCTTTATAATGCGGCGCCGGTGTATGCGGCTGGTATCAACGGCACCGGCGAAACGATCGCCATTGTCGGCCGCAGCGACGTGAACCCCAATAACATCGCCGCCTTCCGCAAACTGTTCGTGCCCGCGCAGGCCAACAATTTGCCCACCACCCTGGTCAATGGCCCCGACCCCGGCGACACGGGCGGAGGAGACGAGGGCGAAGCCGATCTCGATTTGGAGTGGTCGGGCGGCGTGGCGCCCAATGCCAAGATTGACTTTGTGGTTTCCGCCACGACCGAGACCACCGACGGCGTTGACCTGTCGGCGGAATATATCATTACCAACAATCTGGCGCCCATTATGAGCACCAGCTTTGCCGCCTGCGAAGCGGGCCTGGGGACGAGTGAAAATCAGTTCATCAACGGTTTGTACGAGCAGGCGGCGGCGCAGGGGATCACGGTGATTGACAGCTCCGGCGACAGTGGGGCGGCGGGGTGCGATCCGAACGACGGCTCCGAACAGGCGGCGACGCAAGGGTTGGCGGTGAGCGGACTGGCCTCGACGCCGTTCAGTGTGGGCGTGGGCGGAACGCAATTCAACGAAGGCACGAACAACAACGCCACATTTTGGAACGCAACCAACGACGCGACCGACTTCCATTCCGCCAAGGTTCCGATACCGGAGACGGTATGGAACGAAAGCCTGACCACCAACCCGGCCAGTACCGGCGGGCCGTTTTCGGCCAGCGGCGGCGGAAAAAGCGCCGTCTATGCCAAGCCGGGGTGGCAGTCAACTGCGATTACCGGCATGCCCAACGACAGCGTCCGCGATGTGCCCGATTTGTCGTTTGCGGCGGCCGGGCACGACGGTTACGTAGTATGTGACAGCGCGAGCCCCTGCACGGTGGACCCGGTAACGAAAAAATTCAGCTTCGACGTATTCGGCGGCACATCCGCCTCGGCGCCCTCGTTTGCCGGGGTAATGGCGTTGGTGGAACAGAAAGTGGGCGCGATTCAGGGCCAGGCGAATTTCACGCTCTACCACATGGCCAAGGCGGAGACCTACTCGGCCTGCAACTCGGCCAATTCTCCCGCCGCGAACTGCGTGTTTTTGGACACGACTGTGGGCGACAACAAGGTGCCGTGCGCGGGCGCGTCGCCCAACTGCTCGTCCACCACGTCGGGCACGCCAGGAACGATGGGCTTCAGCGCCACCCCCGGCTACGACCTGGCGACCGGCTTGGGCTCCATCAACATCGCCAACCTGGTCAACGGCTGGGCGGCGGCGGATGCGGGCCTGCTCGCGAGCAAGACGGTGTTGAGTCTTAGCCCGACGACGCTGACCCATGGGCAAGCGGCCAATATTATGATGGTCGTCACCCAACCGAGCGGTGCGATTGGCCCCACCGGCGACGTGGCGCTGATCGCGCAAACCACGTCCGGCGTGGGCAACGGCATCGGCGTGGATGCGTTCACCATCAATACTCAGGGACCCGCCTGCCAGACGAGTTCCGGGTGCTCGACCGGTAGCGAACAAGGCCTGCCGGGCGGCACCTATACCGTGGTGGCCAATTACGCCGGCGACGCCAGTTTTGCGGCGAGTGTCTCCAACCCGATCAGCGTGACCGTCGCGCCAGAGGCGTCGGTGACGACAGTGGGCGCGTTCGCCATCAACAGTTCCAACCAGGAGGTCGCCATCACCACGGTGCCCTACGGCACTCCGCTCTTTGTGGACGGTTTTGTACAGGGCGCGGCCCAGAACAGCAGCGGGACCGTCAACGACGGTGTGGCGGTAGGCACGGTGACGTTCACCAATAACGGCGCGCCGTTGAGTATCCCCGGACAGACGACGAACGTACTCGCCCTCAATAGCGAAGCCGAGGCCAGCTTCCCCAACGGCGTTACCACGTTGCCCCCAGCGAATTACAGCCTGGTGGGAACCTATACGCCCTCGCCCACCGATCCCAACGGAGCGGCCAGTTTCAAGCCGAGTACCTCGGCGGCGGCGGCATTCACGATCACCAAGGCGCCGACCACAACAACGATAATCACCAACACCGTGGCGGGGACGACGGTGACGCTGAAGGCTTCGATCACATCCCAGAGCTTCGGCAATCCACCCACCGGCACGGTGTCGTTTTTCTCGGGCACGACCCAGCTCGGCTCGGCAGTGGGGGTGACGACCGACGCGAAAACCGGTTTGACCACGGCGGCCACGGTGGTCACCGCGCCTGTCGGCCAAGATAGTGTTACCGCGCAATACTCGGGCGACGCCAACTACGCCCCATCAACCTCGGCCGCGGTGGTAGTCACTGTGGGCGCGACCGGCGGCGGATTCACCATGTCGGTGAGTACCGCGACGGAGACCGTTGCCCACGGCGCAAGCGCGAGCTTCCCGCTTACACTCACTCCTAACAATGGGTTCACCGGGACGGTCGCGCTTAGCTGTTCGGGTCTGGCCCCAGGCGAGGCCTGTTCGTTCGCGCCCGCATCGGTTGCGCTATCAGGCACCGCCAGTGGAAGCTCGACGATGACCGTCACCACGACGGGCGTGGCGGCGGCGCCTTTGCTACCGGCAGGGCCCGCATCCCGATGGCCGCCAGCAGAATGGTTCGCACTGCTGATCGGGCTTCTCGGAATGGTCTGGCTCGCGATGACGAAGCAGCGGATGCGGCCGCGACTGCTGGTGGCGGCAATTGCGTTTGTGGCGTTGGCCGCAGCAGGCTGCGGCGGAGGTGGCGGCAGCAACAGTGGCGGGAACACGCCGCCGCCGGTTAACGCAACGATCACCATCACGGGTACGTCGGGCTCGGTGACCGCATCCCAAACCGTGACGCTTACGGTGTTTTAGCCACGAATTGGTATCCCACGCCGCGCACCGTGAGCAAGTGGCGCGGGTGGGCAGGTTCGTCTTCGAGATACTTGCGCAGCCTGACAATGAAATTGTCAATGGCTCGCGTGTCGGTTTCCTCGCGCAGATCCCAGACCTCGGCCAGCATCGCTTTGCGCGAAATCGGCCTGCCCTCGCGCTGCACCAAATAGCGCAGCAGGTTGGCTTCCATGAGCGTGAGCGGGTAGCGCCGCTCGCCGTACTGGATTTCAAGCCGGGTGAAATCAACCACGCGTCCCTGGAATGCGTAGACGTCCGGAGGAGCATCGGCGGGGGCCAACCACTGACGCCGGCGCAGCAGTCCATGAATGCGCGCCACCAGAATGGCCAGATCGAACGGCTTGGGAAGGTAATCGTCGGCGCCGGCGGCGAAGCCGGCGAGCACGTCCTCGGCCGAGGCGCGCGCGGTCAGCATGAGGATGGGCAGATAGTTTTTCGCCTGGCGCAGCTCGTCTGCGACCTCGAATCCGCTTTTGCCGGGCAGCATGACATCGAGCACCATGAGATCCGCGTAGTGCTCATTCGAGAGCAGTTCCAGCGCAGCTTCGCCAGTTTCGGCAAGCGTGACGGTGAAGCCTTCGGCTTCAAGGTTGAAACGAAGGCCCTGGGCCAGATGGCGTTCGTCCTCGACGATGAGTATGTGGGGCATGGGGTTATGCGGTGGGGCGGGGGAGCTGCACGGTGAAGGTGGCGCCGGCGCCGGGG
>JANWLQ010000033.1 GCA_025450725.1 Terriglobales bacterium | reverse complement strand
GGAAGCGCTCGATGTCGTGCACCGCGCGGGCAGCGGGCGGGGCGCCGCGATCACTGTACTGGTCAGCGATCTCGCGATGCCAGGGATGGACGGTTTCGACCTTATCCAGCGGATACGCGATGGCGGCACTACGGCTGAAATGCTGCAGGCCATCGCGCTGACCGCGTTCGCGCGGTCCGAAGACGCGCGTCATGCCATGGAGGCTGGCTTTCAGGCGCACGTTTCCAAGCCGATCGCGCCGCGCGAACTCATCGCAGCGATTGCCGAGTTGGCGGGGCGGAAACGGAACGCGACCAAGGCATAACGGAGGCTGGCCGGGGCGGGAGGATTGAAATTAGTTGAAGCGGCTTGTCCCGGCCGCGGCGTAGCGCTAAAACGCGCGGGCGGGGAATCTACTCGTCGCGGAGCACCACTCCGGGATCGGTACGCATCGCGCGCCATGCCGGCAGCCAGCACGCCGCCACCGCCACCGCGATCAACAGGATAGCGGCACCGCCCAGGCTGAGCGGGTCGGCGGCGCCGACGCCAAACCGCAGGCCGCGCATTAAATTCCCGACAAACAACGCCATGGCAGCACCGATGAGCGCTCCGATCAAGGCCAGTCTCAACCCCTGGCCGAGCACGCCACGCATCACCTGCTGTGGCTCCGCCCCGATCGCAATCCGAACGCCGAACTCGCGCCGCCGCTGCAGCACCAGATGATTCATCATTCCGTATACGCCGACGGCGGCCAAAATCAGCGCCAACGCGGCAAATATCCACAAGAGCCAGGCCAGCATCCGCGGGCGCGCCTCGGACCGCGCCATCACGGCTTCGAGAGAGGCCACATTCGCCAAGGGCAGCGACGGATCGAGCTGCCGCACCGTTCCGCGCACCTGGTTGATTTGCGCGACCGCGCCGAGGCGCTGCGATCGCGTCAGGATGTTCACCGCGTTGACACCGAACGACTCCGCCTGCGCCATCGGCAGGTAAAGCTCCGTTCCCGCGGGCTGGTCCACGCCCTTGTTCTTGACATCGGCGACCACGCCGACAATGCGCGCCCACGGGCCCGATTGGCCCGGCTGCACCATGTGCCCGAGCGGGCTCTGGCCCGGCCAGAATGTTTCGGCCATGCGCTGGTTGACCACAACCACGGGCGGCGCGGCGGGACCGTCACTGGGATTGAACCACCGCCCTGAGAGGAGCGGGATGCGCATTACGGCGCGGTAGCTCGGCGTCACCGCCTGGTAATATTCAACGTTTTGAATGGGTCCCCCGGGACGCGGCACGAAGCCGGCGATACCGGTATCGTTGTCATTGGGGTTGCGTTGCGGCGGCAAGCCGTAGGCCAGCGCCGACAGCATTGCCGGTTGCGCGTCCAAGCCGGCCTGCAGGCGTTGTAGGAACAGAAAGGCCTGATGATCGGAGACGTCCGGCGCGAGCGCGATCAGGCTGGTATTCACGCCCGCAGGATCGAAGCCGAGATCCACGTGTTGCAGGTTCCAAATGCCACGCACGGCCAACCCAGCCGCCGCCAACAGCGCCAGCGCGAGCGCAATCTCACCCGCGACCAACCCCTTCCTAAATCGCAGCGCGCCACGGCTGGCGCTGGCACCGACTTTAATGCGGCCAAACAGGCCGCCTCCGGTGGCAAACACTAACGGCGTCAGGCCAAAGGCCATGCCCGTCGCCAGCGCCAGGGCCAGTGTGAACAGGAACACCGGCGCATTGAGGCCGACCTCCGCCAACCGCGGAAGACTACCGCGGCTCAGCGCGTCGAGGTTGCGCAGCGCCGCCTCCGCCAGACCAAGCCCCGCCGCCGCCCCCAGCAACGCCAGCACCACGCCCTCGCTGATGAACTGCCGCAACAGCCGGTGCCAGTCAGCGCCGATGGCGGCGCGGACGGCGATTTCCCGCTGCCTGGCCTCGGAGCGGGCCATCAGCAACCCGGCTACATTCACACAGGCGGTCAGCAATACCAAAACCACCGCGCCCAGAAGAAGCAGCAACGCCGGCCGCGCATCGCCAGTCACCTCATTCCGCAACGCATAGGCCGAGACCGGATGCCGGTCAAGGCTGAGGTTGTGCCGTTTTGCCGAACGCGCGGCTGCGCCCCATGCTGACTCCAGAGATACGAACTCCGCGCGGGCGCGCGGCAACGTGACGCCATCATGCAGACGGCCGATGACGTCGAGTCCGTGCGAGCCCCAGTCGCCGGGACGAGCCCGGTCCAATTGCATCGCCGACCAGAGCTGCACCGGGCGTGCCTCGCCGATGGGAAACTCAAACCCGCGCGGCATTACACCGATGATGGTGATATCGGCGCCATTGAGTCTGGTCGTCTGCCCAACCACGGCGCGATTGCCGCCGAACGCCGACTGCCAGAGTGGCCACGACAGGTCCGCCACTGGCGGCGCTCCGGGATGGTCGTCGCCCTGGTCCAGCAGGCGCCCCTCAACCGGCGCTACGCCGAGCATCTTCAACAGTCCGCCGGTTACATTCGCGCCCACGATGCGGATGGGCTGGCCGGACCCATTCAGGTTGCCGCCAAAAGTCTGCCAGGCTTCGAGCGCACTCCACGACCGGGCGTTGTCGTGCAACTCCAAATACTCCGGATTCGAGAGCCAGAAGCGATGCAAGCCGCCGTGCGGAAATTGCGGAAACTCCGTGTATACCCGGACCAACTGGCCTGGATCGCGGTAGGGCAGCGGGCGCAGCAATACCGCATCCACAACGCTGAAGATGGCCGAGTTGGCGCCGATGCCTAATGCCAGTGTGATGACTACAACGCAAGTGAACGCCGGATTACGGCGTAGCATCCGCAGCGCATAGACGATGTCGCGACGCACTTCGGATAGAAGATTCATGTATTACTGATACTACGGCAACGCGGTACGGTTACGCACCTCAATCAGTAAATTGCGAATGGGAATGGCGTGGTGAGCCGACCTGGTTGCGTGGGAGCTTCGGTTCTGGCAAGCAGCTAAGGTTCGGGACCCGGGGGTCGGAGGTTCAAATCCGCTCGCCCCGACCAAAGTTTTCCTGCCGTTTCTTGTCTTTCGCCGTGAAGTATTCCGCCTGCGGCGCGCAAGTTCCCCTCCGAGCTACCTTACGCAGTTGTTGCCGCATGCGGCGGCTGGGAGCAACGTTTTATTTGGGCGAGGTGGCGGGTGGTGTGGTGGGCGGTCAGGACTAGCCATTGGTATCCGTTGAGGTGGCCCAAGGCGGGGTGGTTCTGGGTGTGTTCCTTGAGGGGTTGGTCGGGGCGGCGGGCGAACTCCAAGGTTGCGGCGCGGGCGGATCGGAAGGCCGCGATCAGCTCGTCCGGCGATTGTTGGCCGGTGGGGTGGAGCACGGGCGGGGCGCTTATCTTTTCGTTGGCTACGCGGGTTTGGGGAAGCATCGCGTCTTTGCTTGCTGTCCTCTCGTGCCAGTCTGGTTCGGGGGGTTGGCCGAGCATTTTCTCCAGGAGGCTGACGACGCGACGCTCGACTATGGTGAGGTGCTCAAGGATCTGGGCGACGGTCCAGCGTCCTTCGCCGTCGGCGCGGGTCCATGCTTCGTCGGGCATGCCGACGCAGGTGTCGATGACTTCGCCGCAGGTGGCCTCGAGTTCTCTGATCGCGTAGTGCATTTCAGAGGGGGTGGGTATTGGCGAGTGAGTTGTGGCGCTCATTGCTGCGTTGCAATTGTCGGCTCAGTCAGGCGATGCAGCCAGGGCATCGGCTGCCACAAGCACAGTAGCATGGCGATGGTGCAGAACGCCACCGGGATCATCAGGGCGGGCTCGCGCCAGAGGCGCTCGGGGGCTTGCGCGGGACTGTGGGGCTGCATTCCGACCGCCAGGTACTGGGCCATTACCCAGGCGAGGAACGGGAACGAGAGCAGCAGTTCCAACCGATAGCGCATGATGAAGGCGCCGAAAAACAGCATGGCGGCGGCGGCGTAGAACGACACCGAGACGAGCAACTGCGTCTCGCTCATGGCGGCGAGCGACTTTCTGTAGGCGCCGGTGCGGGCGGCGTCGCCGATCTCGCGGCGTTCGGCGAAACGCTTCATGGCCATGAAGTAGGCGCCCAGCATCCAGTAGCTTAATAGCAGGAGGGCGGGAGGAATGAGCACGGCTCCGGCAATGTACCAGCCGAGGAGGAGGCGGAGCGGGTTGTTGACGCTTTCGGTGAGGACGTCGAGATAGCGGACATCCTTGGTGCGCACGGGCGGAATGTTGTACGCGCAGGCGAAGGCGGCGAGCACGGCGAGGGCCGCTGCGGTGCGCCACGAGATGGCTGCGCCGAGGGCGAGACCGGCGGCCATCAGCGCGACGCATTGCAGGTAGGCGAGGGGGCGGTGGACGCGCCCGGCGGCGGCGGCGCGGGTGTGCTTGGTCGAGTGCAGGCGATCGAATTTCGCGTCGAGCAACTCGTTGAGGGTGTAGTAGCCGGAGGCGAGAACGCAGATCGCGACAAGACCCAGGGCGAGGCGGAGCCATAGATGCGGGGCGCGATTGGTGGGATCGAGCGCGAGCGCGGCCACCACGCCGGGGAGGACGAAAACGTTCTTGAACCAATGGTCGACGCGCAGGATCTCGAAGTGTCCGCGCAACGTCGGGCGTGCAGTGAGGGCGGAGAGGGCGGACTGCGGCGTGGCCATGGGGGAGGACATTAGTGTAATGTGTCGCAACCGTAGGTGTCGAACAGCAATCCGTTACGAATGGGGCGAAGCGCCAGCGCCGGGGCCAGTTCGGCTTGCGGCAGGGTGGGGATGGCGGCGAGCGCGGCACAGTGCGCTACGTTTTTCGCCACTACAGCGCGGGCGCGCAGCGACGCCAGTTCAGGCGGCATGGCTTCGCCGGGATAGAGGAAGGCATGCCAGGGGGCGCCGTAGGCAGGGAAGAGGGACTCGGGGGACCCGCTGGCGATGACGAATAAAGGTTGCGCAGCGGGGGGATTGGCGGTGGTGAAATTAATCCATTCCGTGCGCTCGGCCGGCGTTGCCCACAGGCCGGCGGTGGTGGCGTCGGGATGAGGTCCGCGCCAGGCGTGGGCGTTGAGCCGGAAGCCGGTGAAGGTGCCGAGCAGGGCGAGGGCGGCGACGGCGAATTGAAAAGCCGTAGCACGGGGAAGGAATTTGCCCGCTACCGCGAGTCCGATCAGAGGCAGGGTGGTGTAGTAAACGTAGGAGCCTTTCCAGCTGTAGAATTCGGTGATGAAGGCGGCGGTGCCGAGGAGGCAGCCTAGGGCACAATACCAGCGAGCCGACTGCTTGCGAAAGCCGATCACCGCTCCGGCCAAGACACCGGCAAGCAGTGCGATCAAGCTGACGCCCCAGGGGCCGATCGGGGTTCCCAGGTAATAGCCGATATGCGCATTAGGAAGAAAGAACGGATTGCCGGCGCGGGAGAAAAACGTAAAGCCGCTCATTTTGTAATTGCGGGCGCCGGCGAGGGGGAGTGCCATGCGCCAGAATCCGCCCCATCCGTAGCGCAGCATCAGGGCGGCGGAGAGAATGACCGCGGTCAGCGCGGGGGCGCGTACAATGCGCAGGGCGCGGTCGGGTTCGGTCCGGAGGACGTACAGCAGAAACAAGGCGCCGATGACGACGCCCATTGTCGGCTTGAGCAGGGCAGCGACTACCGCAAAGGCGAGGGCGCGCGCGGGCTCCTCGGCGGCGAACGAGACGAGGACCCAGAGCAGCGCCGCCGCTTCGAGCGTATAGACGGGGGGCCACTGGCTGGTCATGCCGGTGATCGCTGTCGCGGCGCACAGCAGGGCGACAGCCGCGGCATTGAGGCGCATGCGGCGGATGGCCCAGGCCGCGCCAAGGCTGAAGAGCAGGGTCGCGAGCAAGGTGAGCGTGGTCATGGCCCAGGGGCCGTTGGGGATGAGGCGCAGCGCGAGTTCTTGCAGCGCCAGCGAGAGCGGTCCAAAGGGATAGCCGAAATCCAGGTTGGGGCGCTGCCCGAGGCGCGCCATGATCGTCGCGGCGAGCGTTGCACCGGCGTCGCCGGCGAGGAATGTGCTGAAGGCCATGCGCGCCGGCAGGCTGAAAAGGGCGACGATCACGGCCGTGAGCAGGGGAAAATAGCCGCGGGTTCGGCTCGACATGGGTGTCAGTCTACAATAAGCGGTTATGAGGTTACGTCCGTTCGCTGCACTGACGGCGCTGCTGGTCTTCGCACTAACGGCGAGTTCGTGCCTTTTCCATCCGCAGCGCGCGCTGTTGCAGCCGCCGCAAGTGGTACAGGCTTCGCCGGCGATTTACGAAGTCGTGTTCACGACGACAAAAGGTCCTTTCACGATCGAGGTACACCGGGACTGGTCGCCGAACGGGGCCGATCGATTTTATTATTTGGCGCGCCACGGTTTTTACAATGGCGCGGCGTTCTTTCGCGTGGTTCCGAAGTTTGTCGTGCAGTGGGGATTGAGCGCGGATCCGCGCATTTCGGCGGCGTGGGCGCACCGCACCATCAAAGACGACCCGGTGGTCAAGAGCAACACGCGCGGCATGGTGACCTTCGCAATGGGCGGCGCCAACACGCGCACAACGCAGGTGTACATCAACTTCCGCGATAACTCGCGGCTCGACAAGATGGGCTTTTCGCCGTTCGGGGAAGTCGTGGCGGGAATGGAGGTCGTGGACGGGCTCAATGGCGAGTACGGGGAGGGGGCGCCTCGGGGGAAAGGGCCGAGCCAGGGGCGGATCACGCGGGAGGGTGGGGCGTATTTGGCTAAGGAGTTCCCACGACTGGACCGGATACTCTCGACCACGGTTAGGCACCGCTAAAACGGTATACACTACGCGCAGGAGTATTGCCATGGCTATGAACCGCAGAGATTTTGGTAAAGCGTTTAGCGCCGCAATGGGCGCGACACTTGTCCCCAGCGTAGTTACTCCCGACGCCTTGCGTGCGGTGACATTGCCGCAGCATGCGCTGAGGCCGGATGGCAAGGCCATTCAACTGGACTCGAACGAGAATCCCTACGGTCCGTCGCCGGCGGCGTGCGCGGCGATTACCGGGTCGGAGCCGGTGGCGTGCCGGTATCCGGATATTAGCGACGAGCACATGGTCGCCAAGCTTTCGAGCTTTTATCAGTTGCCGCCGCGGCAAATATTGATCGGCTGCGGATCAACCGAGATTTTGCGCTGCGCCGACATGGCGTTTTTGGGCGCGGGGAAGGGTGCGATCGCGGCCGAGCCGACCTTCGAAACGGTTCTGGGCTATGCCCGCGTGATGCAGGCGAACCCGATCAAGGTGGCGCAGACGGCCGACCACCGGCACGACCTGAAAGCGATGGCGGCGGCGGCGAACGACGCCAAGGACGCGGCGGGGCTGGTCTACGTTTGCAATCCGAACAACCCGACCGGGACGATTGTCTCGATGGCCGAGCTCGATGCCTTCATGAAAGCGGTGCCGGCGACGGTGCCGGTGCTGGTGGATGAGGCGTATTTCGATTTCGTCACCGACCCCGGCTACGGGACGGTGTATCCGTGGATAGCGCGATACCCGAACTTGATCGTGGCGCGGACGTTCTCGAAAGTCTACGGCATGGCGGGTATGCGGCTAGGTTATGCGCTGGGGTCGGCCGAGAACATCGGCGCGATGCGGACCTATAAGTTGGGGATGAACGGCAATGTCGCGGTGCTGCAGGCGGCCATGGCCAGCTTCGGCGACGATGCGCATGTTGCCGACCAGCGGCGGAAGATGATTGCGACGCGGGAGTGGCTGTACGCGGAGTTGAAGAAAGACGGGCGGGAGTATATTCCCTCGCACGGCAACTTCGTGATGATTAATTTGAAAAGCGATGTGTCGCCGACGATTGCGGCGTTCCGGGAGCGCGGGATTCTGGTCGGGAGGAAATTTCCCTCGATGGACAACTGGCTGCGCATTACGATCGGCAAGCCGGAGGAGATGCAGGCCTTCGTAAGCGGACTAAGGAAGATCGTCCCCGCCTAGACATTGACTGGCGCGGGGCTCGGGCGGCCAAAGGCCGCCCTCAGCCCGCTTACAGCGGTCCCCAGCGCGCAGGCCGGCCTTGGTGTGGCCGGCCCGCTTCCCTTGGGCACCGCGCCTCGTCCTGGTAGGGGGCGGATCGCCTCACTAAGTTCCGCGATTTTCCACCCCTGCTTTGCTGGCAGCAAAAGGCGCGGCCCCCGCGAACGGACGCGGTGCTACTTGGCGGAGCGGGCGCGGACGCCTGGGCGGCTGGGGGCCTGGAAGGCGCGATCAACCCGCCAGGCGGTCTCAAACCCCAGCGTGGCGTTGCGTTCCTTGGCCAAAGCAGCGGCGTCGAGGTCGCAAAAACGCACCGGGCCGAGGACCGCACTGTTAGGCCGCACTAGGGTATATAGGATGACCTGGCCATCCAACTCGATGCGGCAGCCCCAGTTACGGCAGTGGGAGTTGGCAAGCAGGGCGTTGGCGCGTTTGAGGGCCTGTTCGAGGTTTCCGGCGGGGACTTGCTCGGTGATTGTGTCCACAACGCCTTCCGAATTGGCGTGCCTGTGGTGGACAGCAATGGTGTGCTGCGTAGTTTCCATGGCTATACCAACGATAACAGGAAATTGGTTGTCTTTCCAGTTCGGGAAAAATGCCACTCCCCGCTGATGGGTGTTCATCCAATATTTCGCCCCGAGAGGAGGCAACCAGGACGTACTCTTTTTTTATGACGGGTCCCTATCCGCAAGCACTCTGGAGTTGTCATCAACCGGTCCATGTGTGGCAGGTGGCGTTGGAGCAATGCGACCTGGCGGAGGCTGAAGCGTACGAGCTGCTGGACGCGCATGAGCGCCGGCGGGCACGCACGATGGTGAACGCGGAGGAGCGCCGCATGTACACGATTACGCACGCGGAGGTGCGGCAGGTTCTCGCTGTGTACGTTGGGGTGCCGCCGCAGGCGCTGAGCTATCGCTACGGCGCATTCGGGAAGCCGAGGCTGGCGGAGCCGGCGGCGGCGCGCGCGCTGTCTTTTAACATTGGCTACGCGCCGGGCGTGGCGGCGGTGGCGCTGACGCTGCGCAGCGACGTGGGCATCGCGCTGGCGTGGGAGGGCGACGGGAACCCGAGCGCGCAGGTCGAGGCCTGGGCGTGGCGCAAGGCCAACGGGCACGGCTTTGCGTCGTCGGTGGCGGCGGAGACGTTTCCGATGCCGGATTGGTTCCTGGCGTGGGCGGATCTGGAGCCGGGGCTGCGCGTGGGAGTAGTGGCGTCGGGCCAAGCGGGTGAGGTGGCGGCGGGGCGCTGGCGAACGCACTCGCGGGCACCGGGGGCGACGGCAATGGCAACAGCGGTGGCGATTCCGACCGCGGCCGCAGCAGCCACGCCGCAGCATGCCAATGCGGCGGCGTAAACAGGCGCGGGCGTAAACGCATCAGGTTGGTTATATAATACGCTCGTGACGTCAAAAGAGTCGTTTCGCGCCGAGGCAATGCTCGCGGCGCAAGCCAACGCGGTGGAGATGTTCCGTCTGGTGGTGGAACGTGGGCTGCTGCGCGCGGGCGTGACTGAAAGCCAGATCAACCAGGAAGTTTACGAGCTGGCCGAGCAGCGGTTTGGCGTGCGCCGGTACTGGCATAAGCGCATTGTGCGGGCGGGAGCGAATACGCTGCTGCCGTATGCCGAGAACCCGCCGGATTTGACAGTGGGTGAGGACGACATTTTGTTTCTCGACCTGGGGCCGGTGTTTGAGGAGTGGGAAGCCGATTTTGGCCGCACCTACGTGATCGGCAACGATGCGCACAAGTGTAAGCTGCGCGACGACACGGCGCGGGCGTTCGCCGACGGCAAAGCGTACTTCAATTCAAAGCCGCACATTACCGGGGCGGAATTGTTTGCCCATGCGCAGCAGCTCGCGGCGCGGTATGGGTGGGATTTCGGCGGCGAGATCGCCGGGCATCTGATTGGCCAGTTTCCGCACGAGCGGATTGCCGACGATAAGGTCGCGCTGTATGTGCATCCGCAGAACCATCGGCCGATGCGCGGTTTGGGCGCGGACGGGAATTCGCGGCATTGGATTCTTGAGATCCATTTCGTCGACCGGGCGCGTGGGATCGGCGGATTTTTTGAAGAGCTACTAACCCTTTAGCTGCGACTTGAGCACGGGCTGCGGGATTTGGGGGGCGTAGCCGCGCTTGTAAATCAGAATCGTGCGGCGGTAGGAGAGGACTACAGTTCCGTCCTGGTTGAAGCCGATGGTTTTGATCTCGACGAGGCCTTGGTGGGGGCGGGATTTCGATTCGCGCTTGCTGAGGATTTCGGTTTGGGCGTAGATGGTGTCGCCTTCGAAAACGGGGTGGGGCATGCGGACCTCATCCCAACCGAGGTTGACGGCGTTGCGGGAAATGTCGTTGACGGAGAGGCCGGTGACCAGGGCGAGGGTGAAGCAGGAGTTGAGCAGCGGGCGCTTGAACTCGGTTTGCGCGGAGTAGACGGTATCGAAATGGATGGGGTTGGTGTTGGCGGTGAGGAGGGTGAACCAAGTGTTGTCGGTTTGGGAGACGGTGCGTCCGATGGGATGGCGGAGGATGGCGCCGACTTCGAAGTCTTCGAAGCAGCGACCGGCGGTGGGGTTGGGTTTGGGGTCGGTCATGATGTTTTGCGGGCAATGAGCGCCCGGGCCATGCGGAGGTTGGCGGCGTCAATCATTTTGCCGTCGTGAGTGACGGCGCCGCGTCCGGCGGAGGCGGCTTCGGCGTAGGCGGCGAGGAGGCTCTCGGCCTGGGCGATGGCTTCGGGCGAGGGGCTGAAGATGGATTGGGCCATGGCGAGCTGGCTGGGGTGGATGCACTGCTTTCCGTCGAAGCCGAGGGCGAGGGCGATGCGGCAGGATTTTTCGAAACCGGCGGGATCGTTGAAGGCGGCGTAGGGGCCGTCAATCGCGCGCAGGCCGTGGGCGCGGGCGGCGGCGACAACGGTGTGCATGACGGCGTGCCAGCGGTGGCCGGGGTAGAGGGTGTCGTGCTGGTCGAAGTCGCCGATTCCGGTGGAGGGCATTTGCATGGAGGCGGAGTAGTCGCCGACGCCGAAGACGATGGCCTGAAGGCGCGGGGAGGCGGCGGCGATTTCGCGGCAGTAGAGGAAGCCGCTGGCGGTTTCGATTTGGAGTTCGAGGCCGATCGGTCGCGCTCGATCACAGTATTGCTCGATTTGGGTGAGCAGGCGATCCACGAACTGGACGTCGGCGGCGGAACCGGACTTGGGGACCATGACGAGATCGATTTTGTCGCCGGCGGCTTCAACGACTTCGATGAGATCACGGTAGGCGAAGGGGGTGTCGAGGCCGTTGATGCGGAACATGCGCAAGCGGGGGCCGAAGTCGAGCTCGCGGAAGGCGCGGATGACGTTGGTGCGGGCGGCCGGCTTTTCGGCGACGGCGACGGCATCCTCGAGATCAATGCAGACGGAGTCGGTGGGGGCGGCGGCGGCCTTGGTGATCATCCGCCAGTTGTTGGCGGGGACGAAGAGCATGTTGCGTTCGGGTTGCATGTCAGGGTTCGATTCCAAATTCGGCCATGATCTCGTCGGTGTGCTCGCCGAGCGCGGGCACGGCGGCCATGCGCGGCGGCGCACCTTTTATATTATGCGGCGGCAGGAGGGCGGGGATGACGCCTACCGGGGAGGGGACGGAACGGCGGCGGTCGCGGGCGGCGAGCTGGGCGTGATTCCAGACGGCGGCGACGTCGTTGAGGGAGGCGCTGGGGAGGTCGGCAGCTTCGAGAAGCGCGACCACTTGGGCGACGGTGCGGGAGGCGAATTGGCGCTCGATGAGAGCCTCGAGTTCGGCGCGGCGGGCGACGCGGGCGGCGTTGGTTTGGAAGTTGGGGTCGGCGGCGAGGGCGGGGTCAGCCAGGACGCGGTCGCAGAAGCGGCGCCATTCGCGGTCGTTTTGGACTGAGAGCAGAACCTGTCCGTCGGCGCAGGCGTAGGCGCCGTAGGGGACGACCATGTGATGGCGCACGCCGGCGCGGGTGGGGACCTGGCCGGTGCCGTGGAAATGGTAGAGGGTGGGTGTCATCCACTCGATGAGGCTTTCGAGCATGGAGATATCAATGCGGTCGCCCTTGCCGTGGTTGGCGCGGGCGAGGAGGGCGGCGAGGATAGAGGAATAGGCGAAGCCGCCGGCGGCGATGTCAGCGCTGGAGACGCCGGCTTTGGCGGGAGCGGCGGGGGAGCCGGTCATGGCGATGACTCCGGCTTCGGCCTGGACGAGGAGGTCGTAGGCTTTGCGGTCGCGGTAGGGGCCGTTCGGTCCGGAGCCAGTGAGGCCGCACCAGATTAGGCGGGGACAGTTTGCGAGCAGGTCGTCGTAGCCGCAGCCGAGGCGTTCTATCGCGCCGGGGGCGAGGTTGTGGACGAAGACATCGGCGCGGTGGAGGAGGGTCGCGAGCGCACGCCGGCCGGCGGGAGTTTTGAGGTCGAGCGCAATGCTGCGTTTGCCGCGGTTGAGCCAGGCGAAGTAGGCGGAGAGGCCGTTAAGCGCGCCGTCGTAGTCGCGGGCGAAGTCGCCGCCGTCGGGACGTTCGACCTTGATGACGTCGGCGCCGAGGTCGGCGAGTTGGCGGGAGCAGTAGGGGGCGGCGACGGCCTGCTCAATGGCGACGACGCGGATTCCGGAGAGAGGCAGCATGGGGGTCAAAACGAGCGTGGGAGTTCGAGGACGTGCTCGGCGAGGTAGGAGAGGATCAAATTGGTCGAGATGGGGGCGACCTGGTAGAGCTTGGTTTCGCGGAATTTGCGTTCGACGTCGAACTCGGCGGCGAAGCCGAAGCCGCCGTGGGTTTGCAGGCATACGTTGGCGGCTTCCCAGGAGGCGTCGGCGGCGAGGAGCTTGGCAGTGTTGGCGGCGGCACCGCAGGGTTTTTGATTATCGAAGAGCGCGGCGGCTTCGTAGCGCATTAGGTCGGCGGCCATTACGTTGGCATAGGCGCGGGCGATGGGGAATTGCACGCCCTGGTTTTGGCCGATGGGGCGGTTGAAGACGCGGCGGTCGGTGGCGTAGCGGCGGGCCTTATCAATGAACCAGTAGCCGTCGCCGATGCATTCGGCGGCGATCAGGATGCGTTCGGCGTTCATGCCGTCGAGGATGTAGCGCATACCCTGGCCCTCGGCGCCGATCAGATTGGTGGCGGGGACGGGGAAGTGGTCGAAGAAGACCTCATTGGTTTCGTGATGGACCAAGTTGCGGATGGGGCGGATGGTGAGGCCGCTGCGTTCGGCGGCGTCCGCGGTCGCGGCGCCCTGCGGAACTTCGACCAGGAAGATGGAGAGGCCGTCGGTTTTCTTTTTGCACTCAGCGGCGGGAGTGGTGCGGGCGAGGAGCAGCATGAGGTCGGTGTGCTGCATGCGCGAGATCCAGACTTTTTGTCCGGTGATGAGGTAGCGGTCGCCGTCGCGCTCGGCGAGGGTGCGGGTGCTGGTGGTGTCGGTGCCGGTGGTGGGTTCGGTGACGGCGAAGGATTGCAGGCGGAGCTCGCCGCGGGCGATGGCGGGGAGATAACGCTGCTTTTGCTCGTCGGAGCCGTGGCGGAGGAGCGTTCCCATGATGTACATCTGGGCGTGGCAGGCGCCGGAATTGGCGCCAGAGCGGTTGATTTCCTCGAGGACCACGGAAGCCTCAACGAGCGAGAGTTCGCCGCCGCCGTAGGCTTCGGGGATGAGGGCGGAGAGCCATCCGGCCTGGGTGAGGGCGGCGACGAAGGCGTCGGGGTAGGCGGCGGTTTCGTCGAGTTTCTGCCAGTAGGCGCTGTCGAAGTCGCGGCAGAGCTCGCGCACCGAGCGGCGGATGTCGGCATGGAGGTGGGCGCGGGGGTTGATGTCCATTGGGGTGAATATCCGCCACGCCAATCATAACTGGCGAAGCCGGTACAGCGAGCAATAGATCGTATACGCGCAATGATGCGGCGCGGGCCGGCTTTTTCGCTGCTCTCGCATTCACGCAGCGCTCCTAACAAGCGCCGCGCCATCGCCGGGGTTCCGCAATCGCCGGGCCGGGGCGTCCGTTTATTTCGCGAAGCGTCGGAAGAAGCTGTCCGCATTCCATGTCGGCCGCTTGGGGGCGTTCGCGACGTCCTGCAGCAGCGTCATGATCACGCGATCGAACAGAGCGGCGGCGTTCTTATCCACCGGCTGATTCAAGTCGTCGTTCGGCTTGTGATACACGTCCCGCACCCAGTTCTTGCGTATCGTCTCTTCCGGCGAGCCGAACTCGTAACCGAATTTGAATGCGAGCGCCGGAATGCCGTGGCGGATGAAGCTGTACTGATCGCTGCGGATGAAGCGATTTTGCTCGGGCTCGCGATCGGTCTGCACATCCACCCCCTGGGAACGCGCCGCCGCGCGCGCCGATTCACCCAGGGATGACTCCGCCAGCCCCTGTACCTCGATGACTTTCAGCGGATAGAGCGGCAGGTACATGTCCAGGTTCAGATCGGCCACGATATTCTTGAAGGGCACCGTCGGCTTGTAAGCAAAATACTGCGAGCCGAGCTCGCCTTTTTCCTCCGCCGTGACCGCCAAGAAAATGACGGACCGCTTCGTCCGGACGCCCGACGCTTTGAGCAGGCGCGCCGTCTCGATGAGGGACGCAATCCCCGAGGCATCGTCCATCGCGCCGTTGTAAATGCTGTCGCCGTTTATGGGCCGGCCCACACCGAGGTGGTCGAGGTGCGCCGACATGATGACGTATTCGTTTTTCAGCTTTGGATCGGATCCTTCCACCATGCCGACGATGTTCTCCGACTCGATCGGCTCCTCCTTGAGCTGGGCGGTGGCCTTGAGCGAGCCAGGAATCGAAAACGTCGGGAGCGGTTTGTTGTCGGCCGCGAGTTGATCGATTTCCTCGAGGGTGTGTCCCGTGCCGGCGAGGACGGCGGCCGCGCCGGACGCCGTCAGCGTCATCGCAACCTGTTCACCGGCGGCGTCCACCATGGAGCGATCGGCCAGAACGACTGTGGGTCGAGGCATGCCGCCGCCGCGACCAGGCCCCGCATTCGCGCCGCCACGCGCTCCGGCACCGGTGGCATTCGCGCCGGCTGCGCCGCGGGCACCGCCGCCTGCGCCCGCCCTGCCGCTGCGTGGCGCGGCGATGGTCGCGACACCAATCGCGCCGACCTTCTTCAGCGCGAGCCATCGCTCGTCCGCCGTGTTGACGTGCGACTTCACGTTGTCCGACACCTTCACCGGGGGAAACGCGTTGATATAGACGGCAATCTTGCCTTTCAGATTCAGGCCTTTGAATTCGTCCCATCCCGCTTCGGGGATGGACATGCCGTAACCCACGAAGACCATCTTCGCGTCAACCGACCCATTCAGCTCGCCGCGCGCGCTGAGCGTCGCGTCCTGCCCAACGACGAGCGGCATCTGCCGCCCGTCGCGCACCAGCGCAAGCGATGTCTGGTCCGGCACGAGCGAGCGCGCCTCCAGCTTGACCGGCTCGCGATAGCCATCGAGACCCGCCGGCTTCAACCCAATAGACTGGAATTCGCTCTCGACGTACTTCGCCGCCAACTCGAAGCCCGGAGTGCCGATGTCCCGGCCTTCGAGCTTGTCGTCCGCGAGGTATTGGACGTGCGCCCACCAGGCGTTGCCTTCGGCGGCGATCGCGGCTGTCTGCATGGCGAGAGACGCGGCCGCGCTCGCGAAGAGGACGGCGGCGAGAAGCGTGCATTTTACAGAAATCTTCATTGGGAAAGACTCACCCCGCGCCCAGCATACACTTAAAGGCCGTTTCACTCTAGTCATTCGATCTCGTGAAGCGCCGCAGCGTACGAATCTGCCGGCCGATTTCAGGATCGCAGCCTCGCGTTTGGCCCGGATTGGAATGTTAACCGAACGGCGGGCTCATGCGTATTAGCGGCATGAGCAGAAAACTGGTGCTGTTGTTGGTGTTGGCGGGAATGGTGGGGGCGGTCGGGCAGGCGGCTACCCCGGCGCCGGCTAATACGAGCGAAATTGGCGCGGTGCGACGGCAGTTGCTCGATTCGCTGCGGATGAGCCCGACAGTGGCGAATGCGGTCAAGATTGACCCGACGCTGCTGGGGGATCAGGCGTACCTCACCCGCACCAATCCCGATCTGGCGCGGCTGGTGCAATCGCATCCGGAGATCGCGCGTAATCCGGATTTTTATTTGTTTGCCGATCTGGGGCCGGGCGAGCCGCGGCCGGCGGAACGCTGGGAAGAACCATACCGCGAGAGCAACGTCCATGCGTTGGTGAGCAACTTGGCGCCGGTGCTGGTTTTCTTGGCGTTCATCATTTTGGCGGGTTGGGTGCTGCGGGCGGTGCTCGACCATCGGCGCTGGAATCGGGCGATGACGGCGCGCACCGATGCCCATCACCGGCTGCTCGAAAAGCTGGGGTCATCGCAGGAGTTGCTGAGTTACGCGCAGTCGGAGAACGGGCGCCAGTTGCTGGAGCTGGGCGGGCTGGACCGAGGCGACACGGCGGTGCGCACGCCGGCGCTGCTCGGGCGCATGCTGGCGGCGGTGCAATTTGGGCTGGTGTTTACGCTGGCGGGCTGGGTGCTGGCGGCGCTGCGCAACGATATTTACGGCGGGCACGATCCGCTGCTCATTATCGGGCTGCTCAGCCTGGCGATTGGAGTAGGCTTGATTCTGTCGGCAGCCGTATCGTTTGTGATGTCGCGGCATTTGGGGCTGCTCGACCGTGCAGGGCAATGACGTTGGATTTCACACTGACGCGTCCGAAGGGGCTAGCCGAGGCCGGCAACGTCCTGGCGGCCATGACTGAAGCGGAGTTCACGGCTTTTCATGCGCGCACGGCGGCGCCGCTGCTGGCGTATTTGCGGCGGGCGAGCGGCAATCACGCTGTCGCCGAGGATGTGGCGCAGGAGGCCTACATGCGGTTTTTAGGCGCCTGCCGGTGGAGTGAGGGAGAAGTGGTGTGCCGGCGGTTTCTATTTACCGTTGCCAGTAATTTACTGCGGGATCATTGGCGGCGGCGGGAACCGGGGGGGCTCGAGGAAGTTCCGGAAGCGGCG
Organism: Terriglobales bacterium; assembly: GCA_025450725.1. GTDB lineage: Bacteria > Acidobacteriota > Terriglobia > Terriglobales > SCQP01 > SCQP01. Next base: position 3,155 of record JANWLQ010000033.1, on the reverse strand, counting down.
CTGGTCGCGGCCGGGATCGACGCCGGGCGCCTGGCGGAGCATTTGATCGCGAAATGGGACGCGGAAGCTGCGCTGGCGCCGGGCTGGGCCAGCCTGAGACCGCGTGAACGGCAGTTGTTGTGGTTGGCGTATGTCGAGGGATACAACCACCGCGAGATGGCCGAGATTACGGGTCTGCGCCAGGCGAGCATGCGGATGCTGCTGTTTCGCGCGCGGCGCAAATTAGCGGCTACATTACGGGCGGCACCATGTTGAAGAAATGTATGCACGAGAAGGCGACACTGGCGGCGGTGCGGGGTGGCGGCTGGGCGACGGAGCTAGAGCTGCAGGCACACGCGCGGACCTGCCGGGCGTGCGGTGAAATTGCAATGGTGGCGGGCGCGCTGACGGCGGCGGCTTGGCGGGAACAACAGGATGCACCCGCGCCGGGGTTGCTATGGTGGAGGGCGCAGTTGCAGCAACGGCACGCGGCGGTGGCGCAGGCCACGCGTCCGCTGGCGTGGGCGGCCGGGGCGGCGATGGCTTTGGCGCTGGGCATGGTGGCCGCCATCGCATGGTTCATGCCGCAGGCGGCGGTTCAGTCGTTGCCGCGCTGGAGTTGGTCTGTTCCGGTTTGGCTGGGCGGCGCCGCGGTAATCGTGCTGGGCGCCAGCCTGCTATTGACTTGGCGCAAGGAATAGTTCCGACACGTTGCGGGCGGAACGGAGCGCGGCGATGCGCGACTGCAAACGAGATGCCTCGGCGGGACCGACGAGAGAGGCCACCTTGGCCTGATGCTGAGCGATGGTGAGGGGAGACGCTGGGCTGCCAACGGGATGATCGGATGCGGCGGTGCGGCGGGTGCCGTCTTCGAATGCGACCTGCACGCGGGCGGGCCAGGTAGCGGGGTAGCTGGCGCTCAGATCGGCAGCGACGGTGATTGCGATGCGGGGCAGGAAGGCGCTGATGGCGGCGAAGCGCGCGGGGGAGAATTGTTCGTGCGTGACTTCGCCATCGAGCCAGGCAGCGGCGGCCACGTAGGCGAGGCTGAATTGCGCCTGAGCCTGGTTTTGCGGCGTCGCGTTGTTGACGATGGCGTAGCCCTGGCCATACGTCTCAATCTCGATGGAGGTAGGCAAGGCCGCGGTACGGAGCGAGAGCAGGGCGTCTATGGCGGTGTGGGTGTGGCCGCAGCAGGCGTGGCGTTTGATGCTGGTCTCGGCGATTTTCCATTGCGCGCCGAGCGCGTCCGTAATGCGTTTGGCGTCGAACGAGGAGGCCATGGCGACGAGGAATCCGCGTTCGCCTTCGAGGATGGCGGGCGCGCCGGTATAGTTGCGGGCGGCGAGGTCGGCGGCGAGAAGCCCGTTGAAGGCGGCCTTGCCGGCGTGCAGTGGCTTGCTCATGGCACCGGTCGCGTTAAATTCCCAAAGGCCAGCGGCCTGGGTGCCGGCGGTGCCGAAGGCGTCGGTCATCCGTTCGACGGTGAGGCGGAGCAGGGCGCCCGCGGCTACGGCGGCACCGAAGGTTGCGACGGTTCCGGTCGGATGCCAGTAGCGGTAGTGGCTGGGGTTCACAGCTTCCCCGATGCGGATGGCGGCTTCGTAGCCGAGCACGATGGCGCGCAATAGGTCGAGGCCGGAGGCGTTTTCGCGTTCGGCGGTGGCGAGGGCGGCGGCGATGATGGGCGCGCCGGGATGGAGCGTCGAGGGGGCGTGGAGATCGTCGAGCTCGAGCACGTGGGCGGCGGCGCCATTGACTAGCGCGGCGGCAGGGGCGGAGGCGCGGGTGGAGGCACCGAACAGCGTTGCCTCAGTGCTGGCACCCCAACCGGAGATGATGTTGCGTAGGGCGCGGGCGGCGGGTTTGGCCGCGCCGGCTGTGGTTACGGCCAGCCAATCGAGCAGGAGACGTTCGGCGGCGGCGAGGGCCGGCTCGGGTAGGTCGCGGGCGTTGACCAGAGCTGTGGCCAGGGCTTGGGTTTCGTTCATGGCGTGGTGCTTGCCGGCGTGGCCGGGGATTGCGGGGCGCGCAAGGTTTGCACCTGGCGGAGTTCGGGGAACCATCCCCACCAGAGGCCGACGACGAGCAACGTGCCGACACCGCCGAGAACGGTGGCCCGGACCGCACCCAGCCATTGTGCGGTCGCGCCGCTTTCGAACTCACCCAATTGGTTGGAGCCGCCGATGAAGAGCATATTGACCGAGCTGACGCGGCCGCGCATATGGACCGGAGTCTGGATCTGAACGAGAGTCGAGCGCACGACGACCGACACCATATCGCTGGCACCGACAAGCACCAGCAGGCCGAGCGAGAGCCAAAGATTGCGGCTGAGGCCGAAGCCGATGGTCGCGGCGCCGAAGATGGCGACGCAGATGTACATCCAGCGGCCGGCGTTGCGCTTGAGGGGGCGGAAGGCGAGGGTGATCGCCATAATCATGGCGCCGAGCGAGGGAGCGGCGCGCAGCATTCCCAAGCCGCGCACGCCGGTGTGCAAAATGTCGCTGGCGAAAATGGGCAGCAGCGCCACCGCGCCGCCGAGAAGGACGGCGAACAGGTCGAGCGAGATCGAGCCAAGAATGATCTGGCTGCTCCAGACGTAGCGGAAGCCGGCGAAGAGGGTGTCGAGCGAGGCGGCGCGTGGTTCCATCCGGCCGGTGCGTTTGCGGATGGCGAGGGTGAAGAAAAACGAAAACAGATAGGTCACGACGGCGACGGCGTAGACCCAGGCGGCGCCGCCGAGCCAGGCGTAGACGATGCCGCCGAGGCCGGGTCCGATGATGGTGGCGACCATGAAGGTGCTGGAGCCCCAGGTGACCGCGTTGGCGAAATGCCGCTCGGGGACGAGTTGGGACATGAAGGCCTGACCGGCGGGAGCGCCAAAGGCGCGCACCGTGCCCTGGAGCACAACGATGAGGTAGATCGGCGCCACGCCGGCCGATCCGCTGACGGTGTAGGCGAGCAGCAGGGCGACGATCACGGAATAGAGAAATTGAACGGCGAGCAAGACGCGGCGGCGGTCGAAGCGATCCACCGCGTGGCCGGCGATGAGGAAGAGAACGAAGCTCGGAATCACCTGGGCGAGGCCGACATAGCCCAGGCTCAAGGCACGGTGGGTGATGGAGTAGACCTGCCAAGCGACGGCCACGGCCACCATTTCCGAGGAAAGAACGGAG
>JANWLQ010000032.1 GCA_025450725.1 Terriglobales bacterium | reverse complement strand
GAGGGCAAGGAATACATCGTGCAAGATGGCGACGTGATGCACATCCGCCACTCCGGCTAGTCTTTATTTAATGCCCCAATGTTCACAATGCGGTTCGGAGGTGGACTCGGCATCCAACTTCTGCTCGCAGTGCGGCTTGCGCCTGCCGGCGGGCGAGGCTGCCGCCGCCGCACACCCTGACGAACAAGGCAGCTCGCGATGGCGTCGCGGCACGCGCGTGGTGCTGACGTTTCTGGCGGTGATTGCGACGCTGGCCGTGATCTTCGTGGTGTTCGTCGTCTATTTCATTCGTCACACCACCATCGTCACCAACTCGCCCAGCGGCAGCCGCGTCGAGGCGCCCTTCGGCGTGTTCACCCAAAGCAACGATCCGGCAAAGCTGGCCAAGAGTTTGGGGCTGGATCTCTATCCTGGCGCCAAAGGTGAGAAGAGCGCCCAAGCGGAATTGGCCGGGGCAACTTTGGTTCTCATGGACTTCCGCACCGCGGCGTCGCCCCGGCAGGTTATCGAGTTTTACCACCAGCGTTATCCGGACGCCGCCGCACAGACCAAAGGCACGCAACTGTCGCTGGTGCAGGTCAGCGGCAGTGAAACCATGACCATCAAGGCCACACTCGCCAAGGACTCGACCGCCGCTTCGCACACCGAAATCGAGATCAGCGATATCCGGCGGTAACGCGCGCCCCCAGCCACAGCAGCGCGAAACCGAGCGTCACGTTAAGCAATAAGTTTGCCGCCGCGGCCAGCAATCCGCCGCTGCTTCCAGCCAGCTTCCAGGTGTCGAGCTCAAAGGTCGAGAAGGTGGTCAGCGTGCCGATGAAACCGACCGCCAGCGTTAGGCGGACGTCGCGCGTGAGCCAATGCAGGTGCGGCCCTTCTTCCATCAGCATGCCCAGCAGGAAGCATCCGGCGGCGTTGACGGCGAGCGTTCCCCAGGGCCAGCGCGGGCCGAACCAAGCCAGCATTACGCTCGAAATGCCCCAGCGCGCGAGCGCCCCCAACGCGCCCGCGACCGCCACCGCGACGATGAGCATTTAGAGCGACACGACCGATTGCAGCCCGGAGATCTCAAACATCTTCCGGCAGCGGGGATTCGTGCAAGCGATCTTGTCATCCCGGCGGACCATATAGCTGGCGGCCTTGGCGAACCGCGCCCGATCGGTTTCATCGGCTCGCGGCGGCGGCGCGGCTTTTTTACGGCGCACCACCCATTGCACGCCATATTCGGCCTCGGCGCGACAGTAGGGACAGGTGAGGCGAGCCTTCTTGGCCTCGGTGGTCTCGTTAAAAAATTCTCGCTCTTCCATAGTTCAATCCAGCGTTCGATCTCTCATCCTATTTCAAGCGCGCACGTGCAGCACGTCCTCCGGCGCCGGTCCGAGCCGCGCCAGCGCGTCGACGCAGCGCTGGGCCAGCGCGAAGAAGGGCTTGGCCGCAGTGTCATTGCGACCGGCGGTCGTCACCGGGCGGCCGGCGTCGCCGCCTTCGCGCACCGCCGGCAGCAGCGGCAGCGCGCCGAGAAAGGGGACGCCAAATTTCTCCGCCGTTCGCTCGCCGCCGCCATGGCTGAAAATGTCAACCGTCTCATGGCAGTGCGGGCACACGAACGTGCTCATGTTCTCGACCACGCCCAGTACCGGAATCTTGAGCTGCTGGAACATGTTGAGCGCCTTGCGCCCGTCCTCGAGTGAGACATCGGAGGGTGTGGTAACCACAATCGCGCCGTGGAGCGGCACACTCTGGGCCAGGCTGAGCGCGATATCGCCCGTGCCTGGTGGCAGGTCAATCACCAGCGCGTCAAGATCGCCCCACGCCACCTGGCGTAGAAACTGCTGCATGGCGCTGTGCAGCATCGGGCCACGCCAAATTACCGGCTGGTCGCCGGGGTTGAGCAGGCCCATGGACATGAATTTGACCCCAAAGTTCTCCAGCGGCGTGATGACATTGGCCGCGCCCAGCGCCGGCATCGCCGACTTCCCCATCATGCGCGGCACGTTGGGGCCATACACATCGGCGTCGAGCAATCCGGTGAGCCAACCCATCTCGGCGAGCGCGACCGCCAGGTTGACCGCGACCGTCGTCTTGCCTACTCCCCCCTTGCCGCTGCCCACCGCCAGGATGTGTTTCACCCCGGGAAGCGATTGCGTCGGAGGTGGAGTCAGGGCCATGGGATTTATTATAGACGGTGGGCATGATCTGCACCGTATCGCTCAATCCAGCCATTGACAAATATCTGCGCCTGCCGCGGCTCGCGCGCGGTCGGCATTTGGAGGTGGCCGAGGTCATCACCAGCGCCGGCGGCAAGGCGATCAATGTCGCTGGCGTGCTGCGCACGCTGGGCGAAACAGTCGAGCTCGTGGGACTATTGGGCGGCTTTACCGGCGCCTATATTCTCCAGGCGGTCGAGCGCGAAGGCATCCGCGCCCACCCCGTAGCCATCCAGGCCATCACCCGCACCGCGTTCGTGATTGTTGAAGAAGACGGCACCGAAACCGAGGTAGTGGAACCGGGGGGCGCGGTCAGCGCCGGCGAACTCGACGCCCTCCGCCAAACCCTGCGCGAGGTCGCCGCGCGCGCCTCGGTCATCGTGCTCTCAGGCAGCGTGCCGCCGGGATGCCCCGACGATATTTACCTACAGCTCCTCAACGATTGTCCGCCCGATCGCCCGGTAATTGTTGACACCAGCCGCCGCTGGCTCAACGCCGTGCTTGATGGCCCATACCGAGGCGCGCCGGTCCGGCGCCCGACCATCATTAAGCCCAACCGCCGCGAGGCCGAAGCGGCCACTGGCCGGCGCTTGACCACCCCGGGCGCGATCGAACGCTGCCTGCGTGACTTCAGTGAACTGGGCATTGAGCTTCCCTGCCTTTCCGACGGCGCGCGCGGCCTCTATTCGTATTGCGACGGACGCCTCCTGCACGCCCGCGCGCCGGTGCAAGTGGGCGTCAATACCGTGGGCAGCGGCGACGCCAGCGTGGCCGGTCTCGCCGCCGGCTTGGCCCGCGGACTCGGTATCGCCGCCACACTCCGGCTCGCCGCAGCCTGCGGCGCCGCCAACGCCATCACCAAGGAATGCGCTCAGGTTCACTACCGCGATCTGGTGCGGCTGGTGAAGGAAACATACTGCTTTTCCGTCCCCAGCGTGATCGGCTGAATACGCCGTCTGAACAGACGCGCAATAGCCTGCTAACGGTTTCGCGCGCGAAGCGGATTACGCCACCGAAGGCCCGGGAAGCGAGTGAAGTCGGCATCGGAGGAGTGCAGTTCGGACTGGTGCTCGATAGCTAGCGCCGCCAAGTGGGCGTCGGTTGTGAGATTGCCGGCTGTGCCCAACCTTTCGAGCAGGCCGAATACAATCTCCGCGTGGCGCGGGCCCGGTCGGACGTGGCATCAAGCTGCGGAGCTTCTTGGTCGAACGCATACAGAAGCAAGTTGAGGTCGGGTATGATCATTTCCCCGATTTAAGCTTTTCCAAAATTGCATCCGTCTCCAGTTCGTCGGCCAGTTGGTTCATTCGGTCTCGATCAACCCACGCGTGAAACCCGAACCGGTGGTGCTTAATCACGTAGGCTTCGGGCGCATGTGCAGGCTTGCCGATGCCCAGCCCTCGGCGCAGTGCCTCGTTGACCACCGACTTCAATCACACCCCGCGCTGGCGCATCTCGCGCGCGACTCGTGCGGCCACATCATCCTCCAGTGTCAGTGTGGTCCTCATTTCGTCATCTTGATGCGACCAAGAGCTGACGTCAAGATGCAGTGCGGTGCAAGACGATGAGCCCGAAGCCAGGCCGGGTCTCTCGGTGGCGGCAAACAGATCTACTGCTTTTCGGTCCCCAGCATGATCGGCACCTGAATCTGCCGGTTACCGCGCTGCACCGAAAGGTTGACTGTCGCGCCCGGTTTTTGCAGCAGCAGGATGTTGCTGAGCTGAGCCTGGTCCTGCAGCGGCTCGCCATTGCACGCCAAAATAATGTCGCCGCCAAAGTGCACCGGCAAATTGCCGATGTAGCCCGGTTGATCGCCCACCCGCAATCCCGCGCGCGCCGCCAGGCCGCCTGGCTGTAGTGCGACCACGAGTAAGCCGTGATCCACCGAGAGCCCCAGCTCCTGAGCGACCTCGGCCGATACCGGCACGCTCTGCACGCCCAGGGTAACGGTCTGCACGCGTCCCGTCGAGATCAACTGCTGCAGCACCGCCTTAACGCTGTTGATCGGAATGGCGAAGCCGATCCCAACGTTGGAGCCGGTTTCGCTGTAAATCAGGGTATCAATGCCAATCACTTCGCCGCGCGAATTGAGCAGCGGTCCGCCGCTGTTGCCGGGGTTGATCGGCGCGTCCGTTTGAATCGCGTTTTCGATATCCGCGCCGGGGCCGCCCTGCTCGTTCTGGCCCTCGCGGACCGTCCGGATGGAACTGATGATGCCCTGGGTCATGGTGCCGGGCAGTCCGAACGGGTTGCCGATGGCGAGCACACGCTGCCCCACTTCCAGGTTGGACGAATCGCCGAGCGTGACCGGCGGCAGGTTGGTCGAGGCGATCTTGATCACCGCCAGATCGAGCTCCGGCGCGGTGCCTACCACGGAGGCGTTGAACTGATGGGTCTGGTCCTTTTTCGGCGTCCATGAAACGGTCAGGCGCCGGGCGCCCTGGATGACGTGGTAGTTGGTCAGGATGTAGCCATCCTGATTCAGAAAAAATCCCGAGCCCTGGCCGGAGGCAGGCACCGGCCCCCAAAAATCGTATTGAATGATCTGCGAGGTGATGTTGACCACCGAGGGCGACACGCGGTGGTAAATGTCAATGTCGCGGTTTTCGTCGGGTTCAAAGCTCGTCTGCGGCGGCGCGTTGGCGAGTACGATCGTGTGGCCCACGCCGGCATTGGGATAAAGCCATCCCGAATGGCTTGAGGTGTAAAGCCAAAACGCGGCTGCGGCCACCAGCGCCAGAGTCACAATCGGTCGGAGCTTCATCGTAATTTCTCCCACACGGCATCCACTTGGCGCTCCAGCGCCTCGCGCGAGCCGTTATTGTCTACCACCCAATCAGCGTACTTTATTTTTTCGGCATCGGGCAATTGCGCCGCCATGCGATTGAGCGCCTGCCGCCGGCTGCCCTTGCGCTCGATAAAACGGCTGACCCGCAGCTCGGCGTCCGCGACGACCAACAGCAGCCGGTCGTAATTGACGCGTGAGCCGGTTTCAATGACCAGAGCGGCTTCGACGGCGGCGACGGGCTCGCCGCGTCGCTCCAGCGCGGCCAATTGCTGAGCGATGGCGGCCTGTATAGGCGGGTGCATGATGCGGTTCAACGCCGCCCGCGCCGGGTTTGATTCAGGTCCGAAGACGAGAGCCGCAATTCTACCGCTGTCCACCAAGCCGCGCGGGTCCAGGATTTGTTCGCCGAACTCCGCCACCAGCGCCGGTTTCGCCGCGCCCTCGAGCAGACCGCGCCCGATCGCATCCGCATCCAGCACTGGACAGCCATGCTGGCGCAGGCGCTCGGCCACGGTGCTTTTGCCACTGCACAATCCGCCGGTAACCGCCAGCCGCAGCATCGTTAACGGGCGACCGCCGCTTGCAGCGTGTTGGCCATCAGCATGGCAATCGTCAAGGGGCCGACGCCCCCAGGCACTGGCGTGAACGCCGAAGCCAGTGTGCAGGCGGCGCGCGGATCAACGTCGCCGATGAGTGTGCTGGTTCGCTTCTGCCCGGGGAAGTACATCTCGACCGCCTCCGCCGTCGGCAACCGGTTAATCCCCACATCAATGACCACCGCGCCGCGCCGGATGTGGCGTTCATCAAGCATGGCCGCGCGACCCACGGCAGCAATCAGAATGTCGGCCCGCTGGCACACCGCGGCCAGGTTGGGTGTCCGCGAATGGCAAATGGTCACCGTGGCATGCCGGTGCAGCAGCAGCAGCGCCATCGGTTTGCCCACGATGTCGCTGCGCCCGACCACGACCGCCTCCCGGCCGGCGATCTCGATCCGGTTGCGCTCGAGCAGTTCAATGACGCCACGCGGCGTGCAGGGCACAAGCCCCGGCCGTTGGCTGACCAGCCGGCCAAGGTTGAGCGGGTGAAAGCCGTCCACGTCCTTTGCCGGCGCCACGGCCAGCAGCACCGCCGCGGCATCCACCTGCGGCGGCAGCGGAAGCTGCACCAGAATTCCGTCCACATCGTCGCGCTGGTTGAGCTCGCGCACGAGCCGGAGCAGATCTTCGGTCGTGGCCGTTGCCGGCGGCGAAAACTGCTCCGAGCGGATGCCGACCTCGGCACAAGCCTTGACCTTGCCCCGCACATACACGGCGGACGCGGCGTTGTCACCGGCCAAAATCACCGCCAGCCCCGGTGCCCGCCGCCAGCGCGCGAAAGCCGCCACCTCGGCGGCCACTTCCGCGCGAATTTGCGCCGCCAGACTCAGCCCGTCAAGTAATCGTGCGCTCACAGCATTAGTGTAGCTGGTTGGACTAAATGTTGCGTTAGACTCAGCCATGCGCTCACTCCTCATCACCGTTCTGGCCGCCGTTACCGTTGCCGGCGCCCAGCAGGCGGCCCGTTTCATTTCCGAAAGCGCGTCCGTCATCGCCTTGACCCATGTCCGCGTCGTTGATGGCACCGGCGCGCCCGCGCGTGCCGACCAAACATTGCTCATTGACCACGGCGCAATCGCGGCTGTCGGCGCTAGTGTCGCGATTCCCGCTGGCGCCAGGGTGCTCGACCTCGCGGGCGACACGGTGATTCCGGGCATGGTCGGCATGCACGAGCACATGTTCTACCCGGCCGGCGCGGGAACCTACAACGAAATGGCGTTCAGCTTCCCACGGCTTTACCTAGCCGGCGGCGTGACCACCATCCGCACCGGCGGCAGTCTGGAACCCTATGCCGATCTCAATTTGAAGGGCGCGACCGACGCCGGCCGCACGCCGGGCCCGGAGATTTATCCCACCGGCCCATATATGGAGGGCGTGGGCGCCAATCTGCAAATGCATCCCCTGGCGGACGCGGCCGAGGCGACCGCCTTTGTGCGTTACTGGGCCAGCGTGGGCATCACCAACTACAAGGCGTACATGCACATCACCCACGCCGAGTTGGCCGCCGCCATCGCCGCGGCTCATGAGCTGCATGAAAAAGTAACCGGTCATCTCTGCTCCATCGGTTACCGCGACGCCGCGGCGCTCGGCATTGACAACCTCGAACACGGACTGGTCGTGGACACCGAATTCGTACCGGGCAAGAACGGCGACGAGTGCCCGGCGCAGAACACGACCTTCGACACCAACTCGCGCCTCAATATCGCCGGCCCAGAGGTACAGGCCACGATCAAAGCCCTGGTCGCCGCGCATGTCGCGGTGACCTCGACCCTGCCGGTTTTCGAGACGTTCGTGCCCAATCGCCCTCCGCTCGACCAGCACGTGCTCGACACCATGAGTCCGGAAGCCCAGGTGCAGTACCTCAGTTCACGCGCGCGCACTTCCGGAAATTCGAAGTCGGTGTGGCCGGTGCTGTTTCAGAAGGAACTTCAATTTGAGCGCGCCTTCGTCGCCGCCGGCGGACATCTCATGGCCGGACTCGATCCCACCGGCGGCGGCGGCGTGGTCGCCGGCTTCGGCGATCAACGCGAAGTCGAGCTGCTGGTGGAGGCGGGCTTCAGCTTCGAGCAGGCGATTCAAATCGCCACCCTCAACGGGGCGCAGTACCTCGGCATCGCCGACCGAGTCGGTTCAATCGCCGTCGGCAAACAGGCTGACTTGGCCGTGTTTCAGGGCAGCGACATCACTAAAATGTTGATCGTATTCAAACGCGGCGTTGGCTATGATTCGGCCAAACTCATTGCTTCCGCCCGCGGCTCGGTGGGGCTGCATTAAGGTTTTTCTATGAAAATCAAATTGCTTTTCGTTCCCTTGGTTTTCGCCGCCGTACTCGGCGCGCAACAGCCGCAACTGGCCGCTTGTGTCCGCAACGAACTGCCCGCGCTGGTGAACACCTATCATTCGCTTCACGAGGCGCCCGAGCTTTCACACGAAGAGGCAAAGACGTCGGCCTTCGTCGCCACGCAGCTTCGCTCGCTGGGCTACACCGTCACCGACCACGTGGGCAAGTATGACAACCCCGCCTGGACTGGTTACGGCGTGGTGGCGGTGATGAAAAACGGCCCCGGCCCGACGCTCATGGTGCGCAGCGAGCTCGACGCCCTGCCGGTCACCGAGGCCACCGGCCTCGAATACGCCAGCCGCACGCCAGGCGTGATGCACGCCTGCGGGCATGACATCCATATGACCGTGCTGTTGGGCACCGCCCAGGCCATGGCCACCATGAAATCCGACTGGCACGGCACGCTCGTCTTCATCGGCCAGCCGGCGGAGGAGACCATCAATGGCGCCAAAGCGATGCTCGCCGGTGGATTGTACAACCTGATTCCCCGCCCCGACATGGTCATCGCGCTGCATGATTCCGCCACACTCCCCGCAGGGGTGCTTGCGACCACAGCAGGGTACGCGATGGCCAGCGCGACCTCGGTCGAGGTCACGCTCCACGGATTAAGTGCTCACGGCTCGGCGCCGGAACTCGGCAAAGATCCAGTAGTGGCGGCGGCCCAACTTGTCTTGGCGCTGCAAACGATCGTGAGTCGAGAGACTTCGCCCTTCGATCAGGCGGTGGTGACGGTGGGCTCGATCCAGGCCGGAGTGAAGAACAACGTGATTCCCGATAGCGCCAAGCTCCTGCTCACTGTGCGCACTTACAAGGAAGAGGTGCGCCAGCGTATTCTGACTTCAATCGAACGCATGGCGCGCGGCATTGCGCTGGCCGACGGCTTGCCCGCTGACCAGCCGCCGCAGGTGCGCGTGTACGAATCAACCCCTTCGACCTACAACGACCCGGCACTTACCGCGCGCCTGACTCGCGACTTCGTTGCCGCGCTGGGCGCATCGCACGTCGAAACCGGCGGTCCCATCATGGCCAGCGAGGATTTCGGCAGCTTCGGCCTGGAGAACCATCAGATACCGATCTGCATGTTCTCCCTCGGCGCGGTGGACCCGGTCCGCATCGTGGCAAGCCAAAAATCCGGCGTCCCGCTCCCTTCGCTCCACTCCAGCCGCTTCCAACCCCTGCCTTCACCTACGATTGCGGCTGGCGTTACCGCCATGTCTTCCGCCATCCTCGATCTCCTCGGCCCGCGAGCGCAGTAGCGGTTTACTTCCAGTCGCCCAGTATCTTGCGCACTTCGACGAGCTGGCCGACGTGGTAAGCATTGTGGTCGGCGAGCAGGAGCGCTTCCTGCAGCAGGCATTTTTCCTTGGCGTGGGCCAGCGGCGCGAGCAGGTCGGCGGTGCGCAGCAGGCGCACCATGGCGGCCAGATCGCGCTTCACTCCCGCCAAACTGCGGCGCCACTCCGCCTCGTTCGCCGGCTTCGCTTTCGCCGGCCAATATCCCTGGGGCCAGGGCGGCGAAACATGTTTAGGCTTGGTCACGAATTGCACAATGTCGTTCTGCGCAATGCGCATGTGCTCAATCAACTCCCAAGCCGTGTGCGCGGCGCCTTTCGGCTTGCGTCCGGCGGTTTCAATGCGCAGACCCTTAATGGCCGCCGCCAGTTTGGCGTGGGCATGGCCGCTGGTTAGAAGATCGATCGCGAGCGCGCGGGCTGTTTGCTTCACCTGACTATTGTACCGACGCCGCGCTATTCCTGACGCAGAGCCGTCAGGGGGTCCACACGCAAGGCGCGCATCGCCGGAACCAGGCAGGCCGCCAGAGCCACCGTTCCGAGCAGGACGGCGGTCAGGATGAGAATTAGAGGATCCGCTGCCCTGACGCCGTGCAACTCGCTGCCGAGCAGCCGCGCGAAGCCAAGCGCCAGGGGAACGCCGACGGCAATTCCCGGCAGCACCAGTTTCCACACTTGCCTCAGCACGAGTGCGAGAATCTGCGACGGGCGGGCGCCCAGAGCGACCCTGACCCCGAATTCACCGACACGCTGCGTCACAAAAAACGCCATCACGCCATAGACCCCGACCAGCGACAACAAGATTCCGAGGCCGGAGAAAAACCCGAGCAACGTGGTCTGCAGACGGGTATCTGTCATATTGTCGGCCACGACTGTATCCATGCTGCGGGCGCGAAAGAGAGCCAGTGCCGGGTCGAGGTCGCCGACTGCGGACCGCATGGCGGCGTAGGCGGCCTCGGCGCTGCCACGCGTATGTATAGAAATCTCTGCCGGGTACCAGGTGTTGTCCAGTTGGCTGGTAATGGGAAAATACGCCTCTGGCTGCGGCGGCCCAGTGATGGAATCGTAACTTACTTGAGCCGCTATGCCCACCACGGTAACTGGCCAGACGCCTGATTTCCAAACCTTGCCCAATGAGTTTTGCCCCGGCCATAGGGCATTGGCGAGAGCGCGGTTGATGACCGCGACGGTCGCCATTTCCGGCCGCGGCTTCAGATCGGTGGCGCCCGTCTTTTCGAACGCGATATCGGCCATGCCGGCGCGATATCCCTGGTCCATTTCAGCGGCGGAGAAGGTGCGCCCCTGCAACAAAGGCACGCCGTAGGTGCGGAAGTAGTCGGGAGTAACGTAGTTGGCATCGACCTCGACCCAATTCCGGTTCGGATCCATGTCGCCCGGAAGTTTTGCGCCCAACGAGTGGCTGCCCTCAAGCGGTAGTGCCTGCGAGAGCGAGGCCGAACTGACGCCGGGCGCCTGGTTCAGACGCGCATCGAGCTGATCGTAGAAGGCCCGCCGCTGCGGCCAGGACGTGTATTTGGAATCGGGCAACATTACGGCTGCGGTTACAATGCCGCTGGTCGACACGCCCAGGTCCGTGTGCCGCAAGGCCGCGAAGCTGCGCAGCAGCAGGCCGGCGGCGACGGTGAGCGCCAGGGTGATGGCAATTTCCGCTATTACGAGGTAGCGGCGCAGACCCTGCCGGCCGGCGCCGGCGTTGCCTCGCCCGCCGGCTTTGAGCGCTTCGGGAAGATTGGGGTCCGCGGCGCCCCGTGCGGGTGTCGCACCAAATATCAGCGCGCAAAGCAAGCTAAGGAATGCCGTGAAAAGAAGCACGTGGCCGTCAAGCTGAACTTGCCTGATGCGCGGCAATGGCAATGAGGTGGAGGCGCCCGCCCCGGCAATCAGAGCCGCCGCCGCCGCAACCCCCAGGCCGCCGCCGAGTAGCGACAACAGCAAGCCCTCGGTCAGCAGTTGGCGCACGACGCGCGGCCGGCCCGCGCCCAAGGCGGCCCGCAGCGCAAACTCCCGCCGGCGGCCTTCGGCGCGCGACAAGGTCAGGCTGGCTACGTTGGCGCAGGCGATCAACAACACGAGTCCGACCGCGCCGAAGAGCACGAGCAACTGCGTCCGGCTGTCCTGCGTGACCAACTGCTTCAAGGGAACAACGCCGACGCTGAGTCTGGCATTGGTTGTCGGGTAGGCTCGCGCCAGATTGGCGGCAATGGCTTCCATGTCCGCGTTGGCCTGGGCCACGCTCACCCCCGGTTTAAGCCGCCCGAGCGCCCTGTACGAGTACTTCCCGCGCGCGCTCGTACCCGCGACTGTCATGGTCAGCGGCGTCCATGCATCAATATCCTCGGGATAATTGAAGCCAGCCGGCATGACGCCGACCACGGTGTACGGCTCGAAGTTCAACTCCAGTCGCCGGCCCACGGCGGCTTGTGCGCCGCCAAAATGGCGTTGCGCCAAGGCCGCACTGATCACGACTTCGGCGGTGCGCCCGGGCTGGTCTTCACCCGGCGCAAAGGTGCGGCCCGCTGCGGCCGGCACCCCCAGCAACTGAAAGTAGTTGGCTTCGGTGCTGGCAACGCTGAGCATTTCAGCCGCCCCGGCGCCGCTGGCATTCATGCTACGGGCGCCAGTGAATAGCGACATGCCCGAAAAGACCCGGTTCTGCGCCTGCCAATCCAAAAAATCCTCGCCGCTCGCCGGGTAACGTTCGCCCGCACCCCGCGTCGTGAAAAGCCGCACCAGTTGATCGGAATGCGCGAAGGGCAGCGGCTGCAATAACACCGAATTGACGGCGGAGAAAATGGCGCTGTTGGCGCCGATGCCGAGCGCCAGCGTAATCACGACCGCGAGGCAGTAGCCGGGTGCCTTGCGTATGGAGCGCAGCCCGAAGCGCAGGTCCTGCGCGAACTCGTCCACCCAGCGCAGGCCCCGAGCAGCGCGCGCCTCTTCCTTGCGCGCCTCGAGCGCGCCAAATTCGACTCGCGCCTGGCGGCGGGCATCTGCCTCGGACAGCCCGTGGCGCTCCAGATCCTCGATTCGCAATTCCAGGTGCGATTCCATCTCCTCCGACATTTCGCTTTCGAGACGGCGTCGGAACAACAGGAAGCGCAGCTTCATACTTCCTCCGGGCGGGTCTGCAAAATGTCACCGATGATACCGGCCATCTGATTCCAGCGCTCCTCCTCCACCACGAGACGCTTGCGGCCCGCCGTCGTTAGGGAATAGAACTTGGCTCGGCGTTTGTTCTCCGATTCGCCCCATGTGCTGCGAACCCAGCCCTTTTCTTCCAGCCTGTACAACGCCGGGTAAAGCGAGCCCTGCTGAATCTCGAGCCGCTCTTTTGAAATTTGCTGAATGCGCACCAGCACGCCGTAGCCATGCCGCGGCCCCAGTGATACCGCCTTGAGGATGAGCAAATCCAGCGTGCCTTGCAGAAGTTCGGGTGCGCGAAGCGCCATGTCCACAGCCTAACGCGTGTTCTCCTAGGATGTCAAGGAGAGAGGCGGGTGCGTGGTGCCGCGAGCGCCATGGCGCTCGCGCAAACGCTTCTTGTCGATCTTACCAGTCGACGTTCGCGGCAAAGCATCGACGAAAACATAGGCGTCAGGTCGTTGCCAGCCGGCAAACGACGACACCAGCCACGCGTCAAGTTCCTCCGGCGTCACTGGCGTTGTACAGGCGACCACCGCCAGCGGTCGCTCCTGCCACTTCTCGTGTGGAACCGCGATCACTGCCGCCTCGCGGACGCTGGGGTGGGTCGCGAGGGCGTTCTCCAATGCCACCGAGCTGATCCACTCGCCGCCGGAGCGGATCAGGTCCTTGTGGCGGTCGACGATCTCCATCAGGCCCTGGTCGTCAAACTCGACCACGTCGCCGGTGCGGAACCAACCGTCGCCAGTCCAGGCGCCGGGGTCGGCGCCGCCGATATAATTCGCGGCGACCCAGGGGCCGCGCACCTCCAGTTCGCCGGAGTCCGCGGTGCGGGCCTCGACAAACGGCAGCGGACGGCCCTGGCGGGTGCGGCGCTCACCGCTGTAATTGGGGTTCATCGTGCCGACCGGGGTCATCTCGGTCATGCCCCAACCCATATTGACGGCGATGTGGTGCCGGTCAAATCGCCGGAACAGCGCCATGCTGGCGGGCGCGCCGCCGAGGTTCACGCGCAATTCGGGATGCAGCCGCCAGCGCCCGGGCTCGCGCTCGAGCGCGTCAAAAATGTTTTGCCAAATGACACCGACGCCGGCGCTGAACGTGACCTGCTCACACGCCAGCCAGTCGAGCGCCGATTCGGCGTCAAAGCACGGGCCGCCCAGCACCAGCTTGCAGCCGACCATGGCGGCCGCGTACGGAATCCCCCAGGCGTTGGCATGGAACATTGGGACCAGCGGGAACACGCAATCGGTCTGCCGCAGATTCATGGCATCGGGTAATGCCGTGGCCAGCGCATGCAGCGCAATGGCGCGGTGCGAGTAGATCACGCCCTTGGGATCGCCGGTCGTCCCCGAGGTAAACGCCATGCCGGCGCCCGCGGTTTCCTCAATGGCCGGCTCGCAAAACGCGGCCGCATTGTCCGTAGTCTCTAACCTCCGTGCGGCGACGCGCGGCCGGATTTGTTCCCACAGCGGCAGCAGCGCGTCATCCACCAAGATGAAGCGGTCGCCGGCGATATTCATGATCCGGATCAGCTCTTCCGCGTGCAGGCGCAGATTCAATGGGTGCACCACCGCGCCGGCCAGCGGCACGCCAAAATAGGCATGCAGATGTTCGACATTGTTCCAGCGCAAAGTCGCGACCCGGTCTCCCGGCTCCACGCCGGCTTCCCTGAGCGCGCCGGCCAGCCCGCGAGCGCGCCGCGCGACCTCGGCCCAGTTGCCGCGCCCGGCGCTTGAGACCACCTCGACCCGGCCGAACCAGGTCTCAGCCCGCCGCAGAATGGCGGCGAGCGTCAGGGGGAAGTCCATCATCGTGGATTCGTTCATGCCCGTTGCCTCTCGACAATCATGCAGGCGCCGACCGCGATCAGAGCCAACGGCCAGAATCGCTCGAGGCCCCAATGCAAGGCGCCGAAATTGTTGGCCAGCAGCAATGCTCCCGCGAGCAGCAGCGCTCCCGCCCAGCGGCGGCGATCGGCGCTCCACGATTCAAGGCCAAAGGCGACCAGCACTCCCGGCCAGAAAAGCGGCTCAATCCAGCCCAGTCCAAACGCACCCGCCTGATCGAGCATGAAAATCGCCGCCGCGGCGATCAGGAAAATGGGAACGAGCATCCGCATGGCGTAGTTAAACCGCGATCTGCCGCGCGCGCAGCACCCGGATGCGATCGCGAATGCGCCCCGCCCGCTCGAACTCGAACAGTTTGGCCGCCGCCCGCATTTCGGCCTCAAGCTGCTTGATGTGAGCTCC
Organism: Terriglobales bacterium; assembly: GCA_025450725.1. GTDB lineage: Bacteria > Acidobacteriota > Terriglobia > Terriglobales > SCQP01 > SCQP01. The sequence goes on along the minus strand of JANWLQ010000032.1, from coordinate 10,123 downwards.
GAGCGCCTCCTGATCCTCGAACTCATCCAGATCCTCGTTGACCAGCGGCAGCGTCGCGTAGTCGCCCTCGGCCACGCCGAGCAGCGTCATGTCGAGCGGCCGCAGCACGCTTTGGGGAGTAATGCCGTGCTCCTGGTTGTATTCGGCCTGCACCCCGCGTCGGCGCTTGGTCTCGCTGATGGCCTGCTGCATCGAGTCGGTCATACGGTCGGCATAGAGAAGCGCTCGCCCATTCAAATGGCGAGCGGCGCGGCCCATGGTTTGGATCAATGACCCGGACGAGCGCAAAAAACCCTCCTTGTCGGCATCGAGAATGGCCACCAGCGAGACTTCGGGCAGATCGAGTCCCTCGCGCAGCAGGTTAATGCCGATGAGCACGTCGAAGACGCCGCGCCGCAGGTCGCGCAGTATCTTGATGCGCTCCAGCGTTTCAATCTCGCTATGCAGATACCGGCACTTGACCCCAACATCGCCGTAGTATTCGGCCAGATCCTCGGCCATTCGTTTCGTCAACGTGGTGACCAGCACGCGCTCATTGCGCTCGGCGCGTGCGCGAATCTCGGCCAGAAGATCATCCACCTGGCCCTTGCTGGGGCGAATCTCGACTTCCGGATCGAGTAGTCCGGTGGGACGAATGACCTGCTCGATCACAGCTCCCGCCGTCTGCTGCAGCTCGTACGGCCCGGGCGTGGCGGAGACGTACACGACCTGTCCCACGCGCTCATAGAACTCTTCGAACTTGAGCGGGCGATTGTCGAGCGCCGAGGGCAGCCGGAACCCAAACTCGACCAGCGTGCGCTTGCGCGCCTGGTCGCCGTTGTACATGCCGCGCAATTGCGGCACCGTCTGGTGGCTCTCGTCCATGAACACCACCGCATCCGACGGAAGATAGTCGAGCAGCGTGGGCGGCGGCTGTCCGGCAAGGCGGTGCGTGAAATGGCGGGAGTAGTTCTCAATGCCGTGGCAGTAGCCGATCTCGCGCATCATCTCGATATCGAAACGGGTGCGCTGATCGAGCCGCTGCGCCTCGATGCGCTTGCCCTGGTGCAGCATCTCCGGATGCCACGCCGCCAGCTCGGCCAGAATGGAGTGAATCGCCTCCTCTTTTGTTTCAGGGCGCATTACATAGTGCGTCTTCGGATACACCGGCAGCCGCTGGTACGTTTGCCGCACCTCACCGTTCAGTGGATCAATCTGCGACAAGCGCTCGACCTGATTGCCGAATAGCTCAATGCGAAAAGCGTAGTCGTCGTAGGTCGGGAAGATCTCGATCGAGTCCCCGCGCACGCGGAAAGCTCCGCGGCGAAAATCAACGTCGTCGCGTTCGTACAGAATGTCCACCAGTTTGCGAATGATCTGCTCCCGGCGAATGGTTTGGCCGACTTCGAGCAGCAGCAGCATGCCGTAGTACGCCTCCGGCGAGCCCAGGCCGTAAATGCACGACACCGAGGCGACAATGATGCAGTCGCGGCGCTCGAACAGCGAGCGCGTGGCGGAGAGGCGCAGCTTGTCGAGTTCATCGTTGACCGTCGCCTCTTTTTCGATATAGAGATCGGCCGCCGGAACGTAGGCCTCGGGCTGGTAATAGTCGTAATAGGAAACGAAATATTCGACCGCGTTGTGCGGGAAGAAGCTCTTGAACTCGTGGTAGAGCTGCGCCGCCAGCGTCTTGTTGTGCGCCATGACCAGAGCCGGCCGTCCCAGCGCGGCGATGACCTTGGCCATCGTATAGGTCTTGCCCGACCCGGTGACGCCGAGCAGCACCTGGGCCTGTTCGCCCGCGGCAATGCCCGACACCAGCGCCTCAATGGCGGCCGGCTGGTCGCCGCGCGGCGTATAGGCGCTTTCCAGAGTGAAATCCATCTCTCCAGTTTGCCAGACGCGGGCAACCACCGAGCGAAATCCGCCGGATCTTCGCGGCGCCATCGCCAAAGGCCATTGGCCGCGACGCAGCATCGGGGCGTCGCGGCGGGTTGGAGCGAAGAGAGGCGAGCCTCGGAGATTAGTGTCCGGCCAGAGCGCGGCTGAGTTCGTCCTGCGCCGCCTGGAGTTCCTGGCCGGCCTGCGCGAACTGGCCCTGGGCGGTGAGCGCGCGGTACCGATCCAGATGGCCCTGAATGCTGGCCAGAACCTCGCGCGATACACCAGCGGCGGCGTGGGCGACAGCCGCATTCACCGTGCCGGTCGCGGCGGTCGGGGGTGCGACGCTGCTACCCGACGCTGGTTGCGCCAACTCGCGCATCGCGGTGGGCAAGTCATCGGCGTAGACCAGCCGGTTGCCTACCGCAAGCACCACCTTTTTCAGTTCCGGAAGTTTCGCCTGCGTGGCCTGAATGTAGATGGGCTCGACATAGAGGAACGTTCCCGCCACCGGAAGCACCAGCGTGGTACCGCGGATTACGCGGCTTCCCTGTTGGTTCCACAAGCTCAGGTCTTTGCTAATGTCGCGATCCTGATCTACCCGGCTTTCGATTTGCAGCGGCCCGTACACGAGCTGCTCCTTGGGCAGGCGATAAAAAATAATCTGGCCATAATGCGCCGGGTCGCAGCGCGCGGCGAGCCATGAAATGAGGTTGTCGCGGCTGTGGCTGGTGAACGGCACCATCAGCACAAATTCCGCCTGCGTGTCTCCGGGCAGGCGCAGCATTACGTAGTAGGGCGCGGTGGGGCGGCTCGCCTCCTGCGTCACCACCTGTTTGGCAATGTCCCACTGGTCCTCTTTGTTGTAGAAAACCTGGGGGTCTTGCATGTGGTATAGCCGGTACGTCTCGGCCTGAGCTTCAAATAAAAGTTGCGGATAGCGAATGTGCGCCAACAGATCGGTTGGCATCCGCGCACGGTCGAGAAACAGCTCCGGGAACACGTCTCGATAGGCCCGCAGAATCGGATCCTGCTCATCGAAGGCGTACAGGCGCACCGTGCCGTTGTAGGCATCGACCGTGATCTTGACGCTGTTGCGGATGTAGTTGACGTCGTTGTCGCTCAGGTTGACCGGCTGCGCATAGGGATGCTGGTCGCTGGTTGTATAGGCATCCAAAATCCAGAACGGGTGGCCCTGGCTATCGATGACGAGGTATGGATCGGGGTCGAGTGTCAGGAACGGCGCCAGCGTCTGCACGCGTTCCATGATCTGGCGGTGGAGCAGCAGCCGGGTGCGCTCGGTAAAGTAGCCGGTGAGCAGAACGTTCGTATCGTCCTGATCAATGGCGGCGGCCAGCCGCAGCATGGGGCTGGAAAGGACGATGCCGGCGTCGCCGTTGTACTTCGTGTAGCTGTTGTCGTCGCCCTTGGGATAATCGAATTCATCCTGCTTGGTGTCAACGAACACCGGCCTCGTCGTCTCCTCGCCGAAATACATGCCCGGGCGCGTGATCTTGAAATCGGAGTACGGACCGGTCGGCGGCGCGTTTTTGAGAATCAATTCCGGCTGGCCTTCCGTGGTCGCGGAGTTGACCATGGCGGCGACCGCGCCGTAGCCGTGCGTGTACTGCAGGCTCAGATTGACCCATGACTGCGCGGTGGTCGGCAGCAGCGAGGTGTCGAGCCCCCGCGCGGCGATCAATACCTGGCGCTTGGCGCCCTGAATCTGGTAACGGTCCACGTCAACATTGGGGAAGGCGTAGTAGGGACGCAGCGCCTGAAGCTGGGTGACATTGTCCTGAAACGGCGTCGAATCCCACAGCCGGATATTATTGGCGGTATCGGGATATTGGCTCAGATCGAGCGTGTCGGTGGCGCGCGGATTGAACGCCTCCTCGTGCGCGGTCTGCTCAAGGTTGAAGGCCATCCGTGTGGCCTTTATGTGATCGGTGATATAGGGACGCTCGAGCGTCAGCTCATTGGGGCTGACGTAAACGTTACGCACCAGCGCCTGCAGCAGAGCCGGGCCCAGCGCCAAAACGATAAAGATCAGGATCACCACCGGCGCCAGCCATGTGGGCGCGTTGGCCGGCAGCCATTGACCCGATTGTTCGCTGAACGCGCCCAGGGCGCGGCTGCGGTCACTGAATCGGCCCGAGCTTCGCGTCAGCGAGCGTCCGGCGCCGCGGCGCGCCACGACCACCAGAAGCGCCAGCAAGAGCGAGCCAACGATCTGCGCCCACAGCAGCGGAATGCCGAAGCGGACGTCCACGAAATCGGCGCCGGTCAGGAAGCGGTGGCTCGAAAAGAGCAGGCCGTAGCGCGCAAAAAACTCGGCGATCGCGAATAGAATCAGCAGCAATACCGCCGCCGACCGCAGCGTCGTTTGCAACGATAGGCGCGATTGCCGGCTCACCGGCATCGCGACCGGCGTGTAGCCGCGGCCTTCCATTTGCGCCATCATGCGCTGCCGCATTTCCTGCAGGCGTTCGGCCGACGAGCCCAGCGCCACCGTAATCGCCATCACCGCCAGCGAGGCGATGGCCAGCGCCGCCGCCCAGTCGAAGATCATCTCGAAAAACGGCAGCCGGAAGAAATAGAAATCAAGCGTTTTGTGGTAGATCGGGTCCACGTAGGCGCCGACATTGCGCGCACCCCAAAAGAGCGCCACGATCCAGGGATCAATGATGTTGACCGAAATGAAGATCCCCAGCGCCGCCGCAATCAAGTGCCCCACCCAGGTGAACAGCGAGGTTTGGGCCAGCGGCGACGCGCACCGCCGCCGTCCGATGCGGAAGGCGACGATCATGATCACCATCGCGAGAACGGCCATCGCCGTCTGCGGCAACCAGCGGATGCGCAGGAATTGCCAGAAGGTGGCGGTCTGACCCAGTTCTTTCCACCCGGCAAAGTCAATCCAAAAGCGGGAACCTTCTATGAGGATGTACAGAGCCGCGATCGCCACCCCGATCGCACGTACCACGGTCGCGGGTTCGAATCGCCCGCGCAGCCGCCGCTTGCGCCAGTGCGCATAGAGCACAACCAGCACCACCGCGATGACGAAAAGTATGGCTTGCATTGATTGCCGTCTAACTGCCCACTACCGACCGCTCGCGCGCTACCTGGCCGCCGCGGTTGGATCAGGCTGGCCCGCGGTCGTCAGCGCCGCCAGCACCTCGCGGCGCATATCGTCGAGCGGAGCCGGCTTTCCGGTCCACAACTCGAATTGCCGCGCCCCCTGGTGCACAAACATTTCCACCCCGTGGATAACCTTTGCGCCCTTGGCGGCGGCCAGTTTGGCTAACGCCGTCTCAAAGGGATTGTAAACCAGGTCGAACACCACTTCGGCGCGGATTTCATCGGCGGCGAGTGGCGATTCCTTGATTTTTGGGAACTGCCCGACAGGCGTGGCATGCACCAGCGCATGAAAATCGAGCTTCTTCAAATCGGCGCGGCCGACCACCTTGGCCTTGGCGGCGGTGGCCAGCGCCTGCGCCTTGGAGCGGGTGCGATTGAGGATGAATACATGCGCCCCGCGGCTGCGCAACCCAAACACCGCCGCGCGCGCCGCGCCGCCCGCGCCAACCACGAGAATGCGCGCGCCGCGCAGCGGCAACGCCTGCCCCAAAGGCTCGACGATGCCGGCCACATCTGTGTTGTATCCGTAAAACTTGCCCTGGCTGCGGACGACGGTGTTAATGGCGCCCACCGCTGCGCCAATTGGATCAATGCGCTCCAGACGGTCGAGAAACGCGCTCTTGTACGGATGGGTGACGCTCATGCCGCTCAGCGGAATCTGGTCGGCATGGTCGAGCACATCGGTTGGACGGCGTGCGGCCAGCGGCAGATAGACGGCATTCATGCCCAGCCGCCGATACGCCGCATTGTGCATGCGCGGCGAAAGCGAGTGCGTCAATGGATACCCGAGCACGCCGTAAACCTTGGTAGCGCGGTTCAAGTTCTCGACGTGATATAGCTGCCGTAGCGTGGCCAGGTCGGGCTGACCGGGCGCGGTGGCTTCATCGGCATGGAGCGCCGCGAAGGTAAACGCGCTGCCCGAGCGCGGGCTGAGGATGCGGCTGGTCAGACCCATTTCACCCATGCAGAAGGCGACCAACGTCTGATCGCCGCTGTGCGTCTCGACGAAACGCAGCACCTCGGCATTGTGCCGCCACAGCGTGGCGGTGACCGCTAACTTATAGACGTCGGCCGCGACCGCCTGCATGCGCGTCCACAGCGGGCCCAAGGCCGGCGTCGTCTTCTCGTCGTGGTAGGACACGATCAAATTGGTGTGCTGCCGCAACCCGGCGAGCGCCGAGGCGGGCAGCCGCTCCGCGCTTTGCAACTCCATGTCCACCAGCGCACAGCCGGCCAGCGCCGCATCGCGCAATAGCTTCAGCTGCGCGTCCACCGAGCCCTTAAAGCCGCCCCCATAAGTTGCCTTACGGCACGTTCCGATGACCAACGTTTGCGGCGACGAGCGCAGGAAGTCGCGCAGCGGCTGGATGGCAGCCTCCGGCTGTTTCAGCGAATCAAGGCGGAGTTCGATCAGCGTGCTTTCCCGGGAGGCGCGTTCGGCGCGAAGCATTAGCTCGGTGACGGTATCTGCCTTTACCGCCAGACATAGACGGGGCAAATGGCCGGGTGAAACGCGGAAAGAAAAGGACCCTCGGGGCGTGGGAGCGACAGATACCATGCGCGGGGGCATAGTAACTGGACTAGACGCGCGTTGCAAGACCTATTTTAGTACTTCTAGCGCTACTAGCGGATTTTTCGGCGCACGGCGGCCGCGTGGGGCGACGGCAGTAATGAAAGAGATATATCTACTAAGGAAGCATAAAAGGCTCGTAAGGAGGCAGGTAAAAGCTCCCAATGACGGGCGACTGTGGCTGAATCGCCACGTGCCAGGGGACCGGTCCAGGCCTCGGCGGTGCCGTGTTGCAGGTTGCGGGCGGTCGCCGAAAGAAGTTGGAAGAGTCCGTTGCGGGCGAGAGCGAACTGGGTGGGGGACAGCCCGGAGAGCTTGAGGATGCGTTCGGCGGCGGCGAACTGGGCGACTGCGCCGGGGCCAACGAGCGTCGCGGTCAGATGGTAAGCGGCCTTTTGCCGAGCCGTGAGGACCATCGGCACCGCCTTCCAGCCGCGCACCAGCGCCGCGGCGCGGCGGCAGGCGGCCGGATCGCCTTCCAGCGTGACTAAAACGCCTTTGGAGGAGGGCTTCTGTCGCGGTGGAAACGTCATCATGGGATGCATCGCGGCCACAACGGCGCCGCGGCGGCGCAGGCCGGCGAGCGCGGTGGAGGGCACGGCGCCGGAGGTATGCAGTACCGTCCAGCCGCGCCAATCAGCGCGCGCCGCAGCCAGTTCCCTGCCCGCCGGCTCGATCGCGTCGTCGGGAATGGCGAAGATCACAAGCGCCGGGCGCCGGGCGCCGACGTGTTGCAGAAAGCGGGGCCAGTCGCGGTGCCGCACGATGGTCGGCGGCTGTCGCAGCCAGGCGGCCATGGCGCTACCCAGCCGGCCATGGCCTACCAGTACGACCTCAGTGGGCAAGCTGCGCCGTCCAGTGCACGGTGTCGAATTTGTCGCCGGTGTGAAGGTAGTAGTAGCCCTTGCCGTCGTGGTCCTGGTGATCCCACACCGCAACCCGCCCTGGACCGTTGACCACGAACTGATCGCCGTGAACCGTGATGGACGTGCCCTGATCGAGCCCGATGCCGAGCAGTTCGGGATGCGCGGTCATGACCTGGGCCAAATCGTTTTCACGCCCGCGCGCGTCCACGTGCTGGTCAATGGCGACGTTGGTGAACAGGCCAAAGCCGGCCTCGTGCCCGGGCGCCATCATGATGTGGTTGTCGTCGGGCGTTTCCGAGCCGCGCACCATAAAGGACGCCTGAATGCTGGCGCCGGCCGAGCCGCCGCCCACCACGCCGCCGCGATCGAGCACGCCGCGAATTTCGCTCAGCGTGCGGGTGCCGAGATAGGCGTCCGCGAGCCGCCACTGCCGCCCGCCCTCGAGCCAGACGCCGGTGGCGTGATCGAGCGGCGCGGTGAAGGCGGTGGAGTTGGCGACGCTGCGATCGGTAGTGTGGAGCACGGTGCAGTGGGTGGCGCCAAACGTCTTCGGGTCGGTGCAGTAATGCGCCAGTTCCTCGGCGGTCTCGGGCTTGGTCACGCTGGCCGTGGGAATGACCACGATCTGCGCCTTGTCGGCGCCGCCCGCCATGTCAATGAAGCGGGGAATGTCAAAGTGGTAATCCATCCCGCCGCTAATGATGAGGTATCCATTTCTTGGACCATGCGAGGGAGCGGCCATCATCACGCTGGTCAACAGCAGTAACGCCAGAGTTCTCATGCCCCCATACTACGGCACTCCGCCGGGATACAGTTCGAGATTATGGGCGCTATTCAGCAGCGCCATGTGAGTGAAGCCCTGGGGATAGTTGCCGAGCAGCGCGCCGGTCGAGGGGTCAACCTCCTCGGAAAAAAGTCCCAGCGGCGAGCCGTGGCCGAGCATGCGCTCGAACAGCGAGCGTGCCTCATCGGCACGGCCCAACAGGGTGAGGCAGTCCACCATCCAAAATGTACAGATCGAGAAAGCGCCCTCGGGTCCGCCCACGCCGTCGGCCTCGGTGTTCTGATAGCGGGCGACCAGCGAGTTTTGTGAGAGCCCGTGCTGAATGCGGCGAATCGTCGCCTCCATGCGTGGGTCGTGCGGCGACAGAAATCGTATGAGCGGCAACAGCAACAGGCTGGAATCGAGCATGGTGTTGTCGTACGTTTGGGTGAAGCTATGCAGCGAATGGTTGTAGCCACGCTGCATTACGTCGCGGTGAATTTGTTCGCGCACCCGCGTCCAGCCGGCGACGGGGCCCGGCAAATGGTAGCGCTGAGCCAGCTTAACCGCGCGGTCCACCGCCACCCAGCACATGACTTTCGAGTAGACAAACTGCTGCCGGCCGCCGCGCACCTCCCAAATGCTCTCGTCCGGCTCGCGCCAGTGGGCGGCGGCGAAATCAGCCAGCGGGCGCAACGCCTTCCACAACGGCAACTCCAATCCCTTGCGCCATTTGGCGTAGGTGTAGGCGGCATCAAGCACCTCGCCGTAGCTGTCTAGTTGCCGCTGCGCGGCGGCGGCGTTGCCGATGCGAACCGGCCGCGAGCCGCGGTAGCCGGAGAGCGGCAATTCGTGCTCGGCGACGTCGGTCGAGCCGTCAACCCTATAGCAAACTTGCAGCAGCGCGCCCGGCGCCGTGGGCCGCCGCGAAGTGGCGAGCGGCGCCGTGCGGTGGCGCTTGGAAGGCAATGAGGCGGCAATTAGGGGTGGCGCCTCGCGCCAGGAGGCTTGGGTCGCGGCGCAGATCTTGCCAATAAATTCGAGGAAGCGCCCGGCTTCATCGTGGTAACCGAGCAGGGAGAGTCCGTAGAGGGCGAAGGTGGCGTCGCGGGGCCAGCAGTAACGGTAATCCCAGTTGCGCGTGCCGCCGATGGACTCGGGCAGGCTGGCGGTGGGCGCGGCCACAATGGCGCCGGTGGGTTCGTAGATCAGCGCCTTGAGCGTCAGCGCGCTGCGCACCACGGCGGCGCGATAGGGTCCGTTGTAGCTGGCCTGGCTCGACCAGCGCTGCCAGGCGGCGGTGGTGGAGGCGAGAGAATCGCGCACCGCGGCGGTCGCAAGCGATTGCGGCGGCGTGCCCCATCCGAATACCACCCACGCCGGACTGGCCGTGGGCGCGTCGGGCAGCGCCCGACGCACGCCGCGATCGTTCGGATCAAGCCCCAGTGGAAACGAAGCCGCGGCCCAACACTCGGCGCCAGGCCCAGGCGCGCGCCAAATGCCGTTGGCCGCCGACTGCCATTCAAGCGCGGCCTCGCCGTAATTGGGCCGGGGCGCGCAGCGAAAATCAAGGGCAAACGATGGCCCCGCTCCTGGCAACCGCTCGGCAAAGCGGCAGACCGCGCCTTCGCCGAAGCCGGTGGCGCCAGCGCGTCCGCCGTCAAAGCGCGCCGGCATCCAGTCGGTGACGCGCAGGGCGCCGCTCCATTCCGTGATCAGCACGTTCGTTCCTTCTATGTAGGTCTGCTGGCCAAGCGTGCCAGCACCCGAAGGCGCGAGCCGGCAGAATCCGCCCCGTTTGCGATCGAGCAACTGCGCGAACACCGAGGGACTGTCGAACCGCGGCGCGCAGAGCCAGGCGAGCGAGCCGTCGCGCCCAATCAGCGCCGCGGTGCGCCCGTCGCCCAGCAGTCCGTAATCGGCAAT
>JANWLQ010000031.1 GCA_025450725.1 Terriglobales bacterium | reverse complement strand
TCTATAAAAAGCTGGCGGAGTGAGCGACAGCCAGGGGCTTCGCGATCCAGGGTTGCTGAAATTTTCTCGCCATCAGCGCGCACCGATCACAGCCAGCGCGGTAGCGGCGTACGGGTTCATCTCCGGTCTATATGCAGCAAACGACTTTATGCTTTTAACCGTTGGTGCTTGGCTGAGGGACCGCGGGATTCGAGGCCGCTTTACCAAAGCCTACCGCCGGTGGCGTCATCATCGCCTACTTCGCTCACGCCACCGCCGGCCAGCGCGATTAGAACGCCGCTATTTGGGAACGATGATTCAGACAGGCGCACACCTGCCGGGCAATGGCGCGAGCGAACGGAGGTGGAAACGCGTTTCCGACTTGGCGGTAGCTTTGGGTTTTTCCACCCGCGAAGGCCCACGCGTCAGGGAAGCCTTGGAGCCGCGCGACCATTCTTACGGTAAGCCGCGGCATGCCCTCGAAATCGGGTGCGGGCGCCGCATTGGCAATCCCCAGCCCGTCGACTCCCAAGGCCGCCCACGCACGGCGCGCGCGAGTTGGACCCAGATCTGGCCCCCCGTGTTTATGTGAGCCTCCAACGACGGTCGGCGCGATCAGGTCGGCGTCCCGTGCCCACGCCTCGGCGCCCCGCCACCCCTCCGCCGCCATAAGGTCCAATAGCGTTCTGCCAACGCTCGGCGGCAGCCCGTTTTCCGGGGCCGGCCAAGCGAAATGACTGGCGCTCGCGGTCTCCACCGCGATAAACACCACTCGGGGCCGTAATTGCGGCACCCCAAAATCCGACGCGTTCATCAACCGCCAGCCAGTGACGTAGCCCAATTTTCGGAGTTCGCCTGCCACATAAATTCGGTAATCCTGGAAAACCGCCTCAAGGAACCCCCGAACATTCTCGATCACAACCATCCGCGGCCGAATCTCGTCCGCGAGCCGGATCATGGCTGGAAAAAGGTTCCGCTCGTCCTTTTTTCCGAGCTGTTTCCCTGCAACGGAAAAGGGCGGACACGGTATACCCCCGGCCAGGATATCCACGCCCCGGAACGGCCGGCCATCCAGTTCGCGCAGATCCTCTTCTCGCACCCGCCAATCGGGCCGGTTTAACCGCAGTGTCGCGCACGCGTGCCGGTCAAGCTCAACAAGCGCAGCGTGATTGACGCCAGCCATCTCGAAACCCAGGGCCTGGCCACCCGCGCCCGCACACACCTCGATGGCTGTCAATCCCGATCCTTCCGCACCGGGCTGGGGCAGGGCCGTGCGCGCCTGCCACGGGTTGTCGGAAAGCTCAGGGAACAGCGGCATAGTTTCGAAGGCGGCGGGCGTGGAGCTCCGGCGGGTCATCTCCGCATACCTCGCCTGCTCAGATGCGAGTGTACACGGACCGTGGGCGAAAATGAAGCGAAAACCCGGCGCCTGTTGTCCTTTTTCGGGGCAACACAACCCCCGGCCGGATAAGATCAAAGCGGGCACGAATGGACACGATCACCTCAAATGCGCGCAGCCGGAATATGGCCCGGATCCGGAGCCAGGGCACCAAGCCGGAATTGGCGGTGCGCAGCGCCGCCCACCGCGCCGGGTTCAGATTTCGACTCCAGCGCCGCGACCTGCCAGGCACGCCAGACCTCGTATTTCCCCGGTTAAACACCGCCCTATTTGTCCACGGCTGTTTCTGGCACGGGCACCCGGGCTGCCTCGACGGGAGAATCCCGAAGTCCCGGCGGGATTATTGGGAACCGAAACTCGCCGGCAACAAACGGCGCGACGCCAAAAATCAGCGCCGGCTTAGGTCGATCGGCTGGCGAGTGGTGGTCGTGTGGGAATGCGAGACGTTGGATCCTCCAAAGCTGTGCCTCTTACTGCGCGATCTTATCGGCAACCCCAAGCGCGAAAGGGCGCTCAGCCGGAGCCCGCGAACTTCGCCCGAAGGAAGTCGTAAACGGTCCGCTGCTCCTCGATCCCTGCCCTCCGAACCTGCCCTAAAAGCCAAATCGCGGTTGGCTTCTCGGTAGTGATGTTTTTGGCGCCCTGGTTGCAGGTTGAGCATAGCGTGCGTAGGTTGGAAAGCTCGTCCGTCCCCCCGAGGCTTCTGTCCTTAATATGACCAACATGGAGGCGCACATTGCGCCCGGTTTCAGGGTCGACACCCCCAGGTGAGAGCCCGCACATCTGGCAGATCGAGCCATCCCGATCAAACACCAGCGCCCGCAGCCGTGCTGAGATCGCGCGCCCGTGCACGGGCGCGCGTTTTTCCGGCGGCGTTTCTCGCAGAAGGTACTGCCCCGGTTTCAATTCCGCCGAGTCGTTGTGGGAGAGGATGCGCCAGCCTTCGTCCTCACGAAGCTCGCGTATGCGGCGGCCAAACTCGTTCTTGCGCCCGGAGGCCTCAAAGAGTTCGTGACTCTCGATGACGCGGCCGACGTTGGCACGCAGGAAACGCCTCAGGCGCTCTTTTGAACCAGGTTCCGGCAACCCGATGAAACCTCCGGCAGAGTCGAGATTTAGAACGCTCAGATTATAGCCCGGCCGGGCGTTCAGGGCGCCGCGCTACAGCCGCCGGTACTCTTTGCGGCCGCCGGGGGCGGGGGCGGCGGCGCCGGGTTTGCGCACCACGATGCGGCGGTCGCGGCCCAAGCCTTCGCTGTCGCTGGTGATGCCGGCGACGCCGCTGAGCGCCATGTGGATGGTGCGCCGGTCGCGGCTGTTCATGGGGGCGAACTCGTAGGGCAGGCCGTTTTTGAGCACGCGCTCGGCGGCCATGGCGGCCAGCGTGCGCAGCTCCTGCACGCGCAGCAGGCGGTGGCCCTGGCAATCGAAGACCAGGCGGTGGTGATCCTCGTGGCCCAGGCGCAGCGTCTCGAAGGCGAGGTGTTCGAGGCCGCGCAGCAGCTCACTATCGTTGGCCAGCAGCAGCCCGGCGTCGGCGCCGGAGAAATCGACGATCAACTCCGGCGATTCCCCCTGCGGATCCGGCGGCGGCGTCACCAGCCGGTAGGTGAGCTGGAAATGCCCTTCCTGCAGCACCGGGTCCAGAAAGGCCCGCAGCGGGCCGGCCACGCGTGATTCGAGTGTTTCCATCTGCTCACTGCTCACTTCCCACTGCTCACCTTCACTATCGCTGCTTGCCGGTGACGACCTTGCCTTCGATCGTCTTCCCCTTCTTGCCCTTGGCCGCGTCGGTGGCCGCGATCGCCGCCACGGCGGCGTCGTTATAGGTGCGGTTGGCCACCCATTGCTGACCGGTGCTGATCACGTTGTACCCCAAATAGTATAAGTTGACGCCGGCGGGCAGGTAGAAAAAGAACCAGCCCATGACGATGGGCATCATCCACTTCATCATCTTCGCCTGCTTCGGGTCCTGTCCCGGCGTGGTCGGCATCAGCTGCATGGTGAAAAACTGCGTGACCACCACCAGGATGGGCAGGATGAAATACGGGTCCTTGGCCGAGAGGTCGTGGATGTAGCCGATCCAGGGCGCGTGCCGCAGCTCGATGGCATACTCCAGCACCCGCCAAAACGCATAAATCAGCGGCAGCGTGATGAGCATGGGCAGGCAGCCGCCCAGCGGGTTCACCCCGTACTCGCTGTACAGCTTCATGACCTCGGCCTGCGCCTCCTGCCGCCGCGGGTCGCGCATCGGATACTTCTTGGCCTTGGCGTTGAGGGCATTGACCTTGGGCTGCAGCGCCATCATCTTCGACTGGCTCTTCTGCGCCTTCATCTTCAGCGGGAACGACGCCATGGTCAGCACGAAGGTGAGGAAGAGGATGACCCATCCGTAGTTGTGGATCCAATGAACGTAGGTCCAGTTCATCCACAAAAACAACGGCTCGGCCACGAAGCTGAACCAGCCGAAATCCACCAGCCCGCGCAGCGCCGGGTCGACGCTCTTGAGCAGGTCGATTTTTTTGGGTCCGACAAACAACCGCGTCTGGTTCGTGGCGCCGTTGGAGACGGCCAAGCCGACGGTATCGACCGGCTTGTTGGTGATGACGTTGCCGCTGGCGTCGGTGAGGCGGGGCTCGTAGCTGTTTTTGAAGGTGGTGATGTCGAGCGGCGCATCACCCTGCGGCAGGAAGACGGCGGCGAAAAACTGGTCCTCGACGCCGGCGAAGTTGTATTGCCCTTCGTGCTCGGCGTCGTTCACCACCTTCTTGACGGAGGTGGTGCTGACGCTGGAGTTGGTCTGCTGCAGGAACTCCTCGGTGGAGAAGTCGCCGGGCACGGCGCGGTCGCCAAACGCACCCTGCCACGCCAGCGCCGCCGGAACCGGCCTGCCGTCGCGCACCACGCTGGAGTGGATTTGGGTGACGTAACCCGGGCCGAAGCTGATTTTTTTGGTGGCGTAGATGCCGCCCTGCGACCAGGTGAAGGTGATGGTCTGGCCGCCGTCGGGCGTCGTCGTTTGATCGACCCGATAGAGCGCCTGGTCGAGTTGCTGGCGCAGCGCGGTGTCAGCCACCCAAAACTCCAGCGGATAGCCGAATTTGGCGGCGAAATCCGGCGCCACCACGTTCAACGGCTTGCCATTGTCATCCTTGTACTGGGTGAGAATCCACTCCCGGGCGGCGGCGCCGCGGTTGCTCAAGATGAGGTGATACACCGGCGTGGTGATGGCGATCTGCTGCTCGGCGGTGGCCACGATCGTGGGCTCGGGCTTGGCTTTCGCCAGCGGCTTGGCCGGGGTGGACGGCGCCGGCGTGGACGAAGCCGCGGACGGGGCCGTGGACGGCGATGCGGCTGCCGGCGCCGCCGCGCCCGAGGCGTTCGAGGCGGCGGGGGCCGCGGCGGTCGCCGGCGCATGCGCTGGCGGCGCCGGCGGGGCCGCGCGCTTGCTCAGAAACGGCAGCACCACCAGAAACAGCAGCACCGAGAGCGCAAAGGCGATAATGAGCCGGCGCTCAAAATTCGGATCGTCGTTATTGTTCACAGGCATGGGTGGCTCGCCACGTTGGGCTGGGTCGCTCCCGCGGGCCGCGTCTCGGGCACGGGATCATAGCCGCCAGCGTGGAAGGGATGGCACCGCGACAGCCGGCGCAACGCCAGCCAGCCGCCGCGTCTCGCGCCAAAACGCTCCACGGCCTCGACGGCGTACTGGCTGCAGGTGGGGTAGAAGCGGCAGGCGCGGGGCAGCCAGGGCGAGATCCCCCACTGGTAGACGCGCAAGACGGCAATGGCGGCTCGCTTCATGAATTCTGTTGTAGCGTCCCCTGCAGCGCCGTGGCCAGCCGCTGCAGTTGGGCCTCAAGTTCGACCGCCAGGAGCCGCAGATCGGCGTGGGCGACCGAGGTCCGGGGGTTGATGATCACGTTCCACGCCCCGCCCCGGCCGGGGCCCATCTCCGGCAGGTGGCGCAACAGCTCGCGCGTGCGGCGGCGGATGCGGTTCCGCATTACCGCACCGCCCTGCTTGCGCGTGACCGTGATGCCGTAATGCATCCCTTCCCCGCACGGACCAGCATATGACCCGGCGGCAGGCACAACCCGGCGCAGCCCAAACACGGTAAAGTGCGGCGAGGAGCGGCGCAGGCCCTGCTCATAGGCGGCACGGAACTCGCTGCGGCGCAACACGCGGCCCTGGCGCGGCCATGACTGCGAGGCCTGCCGCCAGGATGGCGGCGAGGGCGCGCGACCGCCATCGTCCGGATTAATCCCGGTACCCGGCGCTGACGGCGACGCGTTTGCGTCCCTTGGCGCGCCGGCGGGAGAGCACGGCACGGCCGTTCTTGGTTTCCATGCGGGTCCGGAATCCATGGGTTTTGCTGCGGTGGCGCCGGTTCGGCTGAAACGTTCTCTTGGGCATAGTTTACCGTCTCCGCCTGGCTCCTGGGCCACCGCACGCCTGATCAGCGCTGCGGCTGGGGCGGCTCCGGTGCTGCCCGCCACCTAAGAGCGGGGCAACCTCCGGCGCGAAAGCTGGGAGGGGGGACTCGAAAACAGACTCTAGTATACCGGCCCGAGGCAGAGCCGGCAAGCCGCCGCGCCGGCTCGGATCAGGGCCAAATTTTTTTCCCGAAAACCGATGGTG
Organism: Terriglobales bacterium; assembly: GCA_025450725.1. Classification (GTDB taxonomy): domain Bacteria; phylum Acidobacteriota; class Terriglobia; order Terriglobales; family SCQP01; genus SCQP01. The sequence goes on along the minus strand of JANWLQ010000031.1, from coordinate 2,537 downwards.
GAACCACCGGGTTCGTGAGATGCTATCCACCGCCGCATCGATACCGTTCGGCACCACGCGCGCATGCCATCTTCCTCCGCCAAAACTGAGACCACCTGGGAAGAGATCCTCGCCGAGGTGCGGAAATCCGTGAACCCGCACCGCTTTAACGAGTGGCTGCGGCCCACGCGCCAGGAAAGCCTCGACCAAGGCACGCTGGTCATCTCCGTTCCCAATTCCGAGTTGCAGCAGGTGGGGGAGAAGTTCAAACCCCAGATTGAACAAGCCATCCATCGCCTGCGGCTGGACGGCACCGTGCACGCCGTTCAGGTGGTGGTCACGGCCACGGCGCCGGAAACAGCCGCGCCCATGACCGCCGCCTTCACCCCGCCGCCGCTGGCCGAGCCCCGCCAAGGCACGCTCAACTTCAGCTCGCTCAAGCCCGACTATACCTTCGAGAGCTTTGTCGTGGGCGGCTCCAACCAGTTCGCCCAGGCGGCCGCCCTGGCCGCGGCCGAACACCCCGGCCGCGCCTACAACCCCCTGTTCCTCTACGGTGGCGTGGGCATGGGCAAGACCCATCTCATGCACGCCATCGGCCACCGCGCGCTGGCGCTGGGCCCGACGCTGCGGGTCGATTACGTGACCTCCGAGGATTTCACCAACGAGATGATCGGCGCCCTGCGCCACGACGGCATGAGCGGGTTCCGCGACAAGTACCGCTCGGTCGACATTCTGCTGATCGACGACATCCAGTTCATCGCCAACAAGGAGCGCGTGCAGGAGGAGTTTTTCCATACCTTCAACACCCTCCACGGCGCCGGCAAGCAGGTGGTGATCAGCAGCGACCGCCCGCCCAAGGAACTCACCCAGCTCGAAGAGCGCATGCGCTCCCGCTTCGAATGGGGCCTGACCGCCGACTTGCAGCCGCCGGATCTGGAGACACGCACCGCCATCCTCATGGAGAAGGCGTTACTGGAGCAGCGCAAGCGTCCGGGCACGCTGGAGCTGGGCGTCGAGGTGGCCGAGTTCATCGCCTCCAAGATCAAGAGCAACGTGCGCGAGCTGGAAGGCGCCATGGTGCGCCTGCTCGCCTACTGCGCCTTGAAAAACCTGCCCGTCACCATCAGCTCCGCCCAGGAGGCGCTGCGCAACCTGCTCGACCAGCAGCAGCGCAAACTCGACATCGAGATCATCGCCAAGGTGGTGGCGGAATCGTTCAATCTGCGCGTGGCCGACCTCAAGGCCCGCAACAACTCCAAGCACATCGTCTTCCCCAGACAAGTCGCCATGTATTTGGCCCGCCAGTTGACCGGCACCTCGCTGCCCGAGATCGCCCGCTACTTCGGCGGCAAGCACCACTCCACCGTCATCCATTCCATCCGCAAGATCGAGGCCGAACGCCGCCAAAACCAGGCGCTGGCCGGCACCCTCGTCCGCCTCACCGACCAGCTCAACTAAGTTGTTGCAGTTCGTGCCCCCTCGATAACGTGTTTGGCCGTATTCCAGATTCTATTGTGAATTCCCCGCGAAGTTGTTAACAGGGGGGCTCCAATCTCGATTAGGTACGTCGGCTTGTTATTAGCGGAGTCCTTGATGGACTGGCCGGTCACCCAGCCCCGCTGATCAAGAAAGATCGCCCGATCGTGAATCTCCGCACTCAATCGTAATTCGAGATTCCGGCCGCGGGCGTACTTCTTCGCGACAGCTTCCACGTTCGCGCCGATCTTGTTTGAGAGAACGCGCAAAGCCACGGTAACGGGAACCTTCCCCACGTAGAGATTGAAAAGGCCTTCATCAACATACGGGTCGACGAAAAAGATGCTCTCCCCCGCCGATTCAACAAGACCGCTGAGATCCCGATAGAATCCGTAATCGTCGCCCCGTTCATAAACGCCCTTGATCGCCTCTTCGGGAAGCTGGAGCCGGAGCATCTTGATGAGCGCATGCAGAAGTGCCTCGTGCCTCCACGCGCGTGACTCAAAATTGGCTTGGCGCTGCGAAGGCGGAATGCCTCCGCGATTGTACTTTCCTGCCCATTTGGCCGAGCGAAATTCCTTTAGAGCAACGCTGGGGTCGCCGAAGCCGGCCGCGATAAGGCCTTCGGTCGAGATTTCCCACTCCTTTTCCGTTGGGCGAGCCTCCTCATGGTTAAGTCCTTTGAACCTCTGGAGGGCTGCCAATTGTCCCGACAATTCTCTCAAGGTTCGCTCGGGAGGCAGGGGCAAAGGCTTTTGAAGGATTTGGGTTCTTTCGCGCACGTGCACTGACGCCCTCCCCTTGAGCTCGCCACTCTCGGACCGAGCTCACGGGCTCGGTGGAGGCTGACGCGATTATAGACAATCCAGCAAGATCGAATCAGATTGTGGGGTTGGCAGATCTATTGGCGGACGGCTTTGGGGGTCGCCGAGCGGGTCAGCACCAGGGAGCGGCGCTCGCGCCCCCAACGCCAGCGCCGGGCACAACTCCACGCCAACGGCGATGTGCATGGAATGTCGATTTGTACACATCGGTGCTAGACTGGCATCGAGGCGGGCGCAATGGCAGCGACCAAGGGC
>JANWLQ010000030.1 GCA_025450725.1 Terriglobales bacterium | reverse complement strand
TTCTCGACTGAGATGGTGCCGACCAAAACCGGCTGGCCGCGCTGGGCGCAGTCCTTAATTTCCTCGACGACGGCGTTGAACTTCTCGCGCTCGGTGCGGTAGACGACGTCGGGGTTCTCCTTGCGGAACAGGGCCCGGTTGGTGGGGATCACAATGACATCGAGCTTGTAGGTGGAGTGAAACTCAGTGGCTTCGGTCTCGGCGGTCCCGGTCATGCCCGCGAGCTTCTTGTACATGCGGAAGTAGTTCTGGAAGGTGATGGTCGCGAGGGTCTGGTTCTCGCGCTCGATTTTGACGCCCTCCTTGGCCTCGACCGCCTGATGCAGTCCATCGGACCAGCGGCGGCCGGGCATGAGCCGGCCGGTGAACTCGTCCACGATCAGGACTTTCTTTTCCACCTTGCCGGTCTGCTGGTCGAGCTCCTCCTTGACCACGTAATCCACGTCGAGCTTGTAGAGCGTATGCGCGCGCAGCGACTGGTAGATGTGGTGGATCAGCTCCATGTTGCTGATGTCGTAGAGGTTCTCGACGCCGAGCGCTTTTTCGCATTTCTCGACGCCCTCTTCGGTGAGGGTGGCTGTGCGCTGTTTCTCGTCGAGAAAGAAGTCGCCGGTGGCGGGCTTCTCGGTGCCCTCGGGTGGTTCGCCGCGCTGCAGGATGGGGATGATGCGGTCAATGCGGTAGTACTTGTCGGTGGATTCCTCCGACGGACCGGAAATGATGAGGGGCGTGCGGGCCTCGTCAATCAGGATGGAGTCAACCTCGTCCACGATGGCGAAGTGGTGGCCGCGCTGGCAGCAGTCGGCGACGTCGAGCTTCATGTTGTCGCGCAGGTAATCGAAACCGAATTCGTTGTTGGTGCCGTAGGTGACATCGGCGGCGTAGGCGGCCTTGCGCTCCTGGTCGGATTGATCGTGAACAATGACGCCGACCGAGAGGCCGAGGAACTTGTACAGCCGGCCCATCCATTCCGAATCGCGCTTCGCGAGGTAATCGTTGACGGTGACGCAATGCACGCCGCGCCCGGCGAGGGCGTTGAGGTACACCGGCAGGGTCGCGACCAGCGTCTTGCCCTCGCCGGTTTTCATTTCGGCGATCAGGCCGCGGTGCAGCACCATGCCGCCGATGAGCTGCACATCGAAGTGGCGCATGGCGAGCACGCGGCGGCCGGCCTCGCGCACCAGCGCAAAGGCGGGCACCAGGAGTTCGTCGAGCGCGGCTTTTTCGGCGGCGAGTTTTTCGTCGTCGGTCCCGGCCTCGGCCACGCGTTCACGCACCAGAGCCTGGAACTCGGCGGTCTTGGCGCGCATCTCGTCGTCGCTGAGCGCCTTCATGGCGGGCTCCAGCGCGTTGATCTGCTCGACCATCGGCTGCAACCGCTTTACTTCGCGCTCGTTTTTGGTGCCGAAAACCTTGGCGACAATAGATGGCATGGTGGGGATATGAGGGAGGAAACAAGTAAATTTTACCACGCGGGCGCGTCCCATCAGCGTGCTACCATCCCGCCATGCGCAACTCGACGAGAATCGTAATCGCCGCCCTATCCTTGGCGCTGGCGGCGCCGCTGTGGGCCGATACTTATCCCCGCCAGAACGGCTTTCGCGTCACCAACTACAACTTCACGGTGGCGCTTTCCGACGCGTCGAACGAGCTGACAGTCAGCGAGGTGGTTGACCTCCATTTCACCGCCGCCGGCGTGGCCTCGCTCATGCTCGACTTGTGCCAACTCCGCACCGCGCCCGAGAACCCGAACCGGTCGAATCCGTGTCTGGCCGCGAAAGGCGATTCGGCGGGCACGGGCATGAAGGTTACGGCGGTCACCTCGGGTGGCGCCGCGCTGCATTTCGACCACGATCACGACGTGTTGCGGATTGATTTCCCCCACGCCTCGCAGGCTGGGGAAAATCTGAGCATCAGCCTCGATTACCACGGCACACCCGCCAACGGCATTCTGATCGGCGACAACAGATACGGCGATCGCGGATTTGTCACCAACCCGTGGCCGGATCACACCCGCAATTGGCTGGCGGTGATTGACCATCCCTACATGAAGGCTCCGAAGGAGCTCACGATTACCGCGCCGAACAAATATCAGGTCATCTCGAACGGCACGCGCATGGAAGTGACCGATCTGCCCAACGGATTGCGGCGCACGGTGTGGAAGGAATCAGTGCCGATCGCCACCTGGCAGTACTCGCTGGCGGCGGCGCCGTTCGCGGTGGATTACTTCGGTACCTTCCACGGCATTCCCATGTCGGCGTGGGTGTTTCCGCAAGAGCGGGAGGCGAGTTTCAAGGCGTTCAGCGAATACACCGAGCCCATCCTCGAGTTCTATATTGATCACATCGGCCCCTATTCCTACGAGAAGCTGGCGCAGGTCGAGGCTAACGGCGTGGGCGGCGGCATGGAGCTCGCGTCGGACATTTTCTATGGCTACGCGCCGAGCGGCCCGGGGCGGCAGCTGCTGGCGCACGAGATGGCGCACCAATGGTTTGGCGATTCGGCCACCGAGGCGGACTGGAACGACGTCTGGTTGAGCGAGGGTTTCGCCACCTACTTCGCGCTGCTGTACCAGGAGCACCAGGATGGGCGCGACGCCTTTATAGCCGGAGTGAAGCAGAGCGCGGCGTCGGCGCTGCGCTATTACGCCGCGCATCCCGACTCGCCGCTGGTCCATCAGAACCTGAACGACGTCAGCCAGGTCATTGCCAACAACGCCCAGATTTACCAAGGCGGCGCGCAGGTGCTGCACATGCTCCGCGGCGTGGTCGGCAACGACAATTTCTGGGCCGGCATTCGGCTCTACTACAGCCGGTTCCGCGACAGCAATGCGACTTCGCTCGATTTTGAACATGCCATGGAAGACGGCTGCTCGTGCGACCTGGCGTGGTATTTCCCGGAATGGCTGCACCGCGGCGGCGTGCTGCAAGTGAACGGTACCTGGCATTACGATGAAACCGCCAAACAGTTGGAGGTCACGCTGGATCAAACCTCGAACAGTGGCTCGCCGTACCGGATGCCTTTTCAGTTGGGAATTGAAATGCCTCCGGCGCCGCCGGCCGCGCCTGGCGCCGGCGGCCGCGGCGGACGCGGCCGCGGCGCCGCAGCGCCGGCTCCGCCTCCGGTGGTGTGGATGAAGCAGGCCCACAACACGTTCACGCTGCCGCTGGCCTCAGCCCCGACCAACGTGGTGCTCGATCCGCAAAGCTGGGTGACGCTGGCCGAGATCCACTTCGCGCCCCGTTAGAGATCCGAAGCAGGCATTTCGCGCATGGTTTTGGTGGCGCGGTCGGTGATCTCGACGATGCCTTGCGCCGCCTTTTTGCCGATGGTGATGCGGGTCGGAATTCCGATCAGGTCGGCGTCCTTGAACTTGACGCCGGGGCGTTCGTCACGGTCGTCGAGTAGGACATCGCGGCCGGCGGCGCGGAGGCGGTCGTAAATTTGCCGGCTGAGCACTTCGATGTTCGTATCGCCGAGATTCGTGGGCACGATGATGGTGTCGAAGGGTGCGATCGCCGCAGGCAGCCAGAAGCCATCCTTATCGTGGTTCTGCTCGATGGCGGCGGTGAGGATGCGCTCCATGCCGATGCCGTAGGAGCCCATAATCGGGATGACTTCGCCGCCCTGCGCGTCGAGCACCTTCACGCCCATGGCGATCGAGTATTTGCGGCCGAGCTTGAAGATGTGGCCGACCTCGATGGCTTTCGACACCTGCAGGGGATGGGAGCAGTTGGCGCACAAGTCGCCGGTACGCAGTTCGCGCACGTCCACCCACTCGGGTTGGAAGTGAACGCCGGGGGTGACGTGGCGGATGTGGAAGCCGTCGCGGTTGGCGCCGACGGTGAGGTTGGAGCGTCCGCGCAGGGCCTGGTCGGCCATGATTTTGACCGGCTTGGCGAAGTGCAGCGGGCCCACCGAACCGGGCGGCGTGCCCATGTGTTCGACGATCTCCTCGGGGTGCGCGGGGCGGAACTCGCGGCCGCCGAAAGCGGTGCCGAGTTTGGCTTCGCTGGCTTCATCATCGCCTCGAACCAAAACTAGAACTATCTCTCCTTCAACGTTGTAAACCAACGACTTAGCCAAGCGGCCCGATGGCTCGCCGGTGAACTGGGCAAGGTCCGCAATGGTGTGTAAGCCCGGGGTAGGAAACTCTTCCGGCGCGGCTTGCGTCGCGGGATCTTCGACGGCGGCGGGATGGCCGGAGGCCTTCTCTAAATTGGCGGCGTACTGGCAGTTTTGGCAGAGTGCCACCATGTCTTCGCCGGCATCGCCGAGCACCATGAACTCCTGGGATTGCGATCCGCCCATGGCGCCGGAGTGGGCTTCGACGGAAACGTAGCGAAGGCCGCAGCGATCGAAGATCTGGCGATAGACGCGGTCGTGTTTCTGATAGCTGAGGTCGAGCCCGGCTTCATCCACGTCGAAGCTGTAGGCATCCTTCATGATGAACTCGCGGACACGCAGCAGGCCGGCGCGGGGGCGGGGTTCGTCACGGAATTTAGTCTGAATTTGATACCAGATTTGGGGAAGCTGTTTGTAGCTGCGCAGCTCCTTGCTGGCGATCACGGCCATCACCTCTTCTTCGGTCATGCCAAGGCAGAGGTCGCGCTGGAAGCGGTCCTTGAGACGGAAGAGATTGCCGCCCATGAGTTGGTAGCGTCCGCTGGCCTGCCAGACCTCGGCGGGGTGGATGGCAGGCAGGTGGAACTCCTGGCCGATGGTATCCATTTCCTCGCGGACAATGTTTTGGATCTTGAGCAGCGAGCGCCAGGCCAGCGGCAGGAAGCTGTAGATGCCGGCGCCCAATTGGCGAATGTAGCCGGCGCGGAGCAGGAAAATGTGGCTCGCCACCTCGGCATCGGAGGGCGCCTCACGCAAAGTGGGGATAAAGGCTTGGGACCAACGCATGAATAATGGTAAAGCAAACGCCGCGCCGCGCGAGGAAATCGCGCGCAATAGGGCTGCTAGAATGGAGTGGGATGCCGACGTAGCTCAGTTGGTAGAGCAACTGATTCGTAATCAGTAGGTCCGCGGTTCAAATCCGCGCGTCGGCTCCATGCACCCCTGCCGCACCGAATTTTTCGCGCTTAAACATTGCCAGGCAGACGGCCTTGCACGAAGCTTCCGATCAAACCGGAAACCGCGCTGAGGCCCGCTTCGCTCTAACCCGGTTCGATGCGACTGGACCGCGCCGATCGCGAATCATAGGCAGGGCGCCATGTGCCATTGCGGCTCGATTTTCTTAGCGGCGCCTATGGCTACATTGGCCCGCAGTTGAGATTGCGCCAGTTCTCGTGATCTCAGGGGAAGGAAGCCTGCGGACCGCGGGAACTGTCTCAGCGAGACAAACCAATTAGTTATTGGGCTTCGGTCTAGATCTCTCGGCACCGGCTCTCGATGAGACCATCTTTGCGGGCGCGATAGGCGCACTCCAAGCGCATGAACAATGGGATGCGGAGTGCGACGCGGCGGGCAAACACGACAAGCGGGAGCGGATGGCCATCCTGATGCTCGAACTGAAGTAAGCCGCGGCGCCGCTGTCCGGGAGCCAAAGCACGAAGCGTAGCAGAGGAGGAAGCCGCGAAAACTGTCTCAGTGAGACAGATCTTGCGATGGCAGCGCAGGGCCTGGCAGCTGCCTGGGGCAGAACGAGATATTGTCTCAGTGAGACCTTTACTGCTCCGCATGAGAAGCATCGGCGGGGCGAGCCGGTTTTGGCTGTGGCGAAAATGAGGTGCGAGCCGGTGGCGATCGGCTCGCACTCTGACTCGATTGTCAAAATTCAGCGCATGCCTGTGAGCATCGCGAGACGGTGCCTCCCGAAACTGGATCCGGGCGACCCCTAGGGGTCCTCGCGAGGCGCCACCGGCATGTCCCACGCGCATATAAATTCAGATGCGGGGTGTGGCAAGGCACCTATCTCCGAAGAATGACATTTCGGCGACGCTCAGGGCTGCCGCGCGCTTTAGGGATGGACGACTTCGATGGACATGCGGGTGCCGGAGTTCAGTTGCATGTTGCCCTGGGAACTGGTGATGACACTGCCGGATGACGCTTGGCCGCTGGCGCTGCCGATACCCGCTAAGGATGCGGCGCCCGATCCGTTCGCCGCGCCTGCGAGGTTGGCCGGGGGCATGAGAATCCGCAGGGGGACGCCGTTGCTGGCGCGGGCCCTGCCCGCGGTTTGACCTTGCGCGCCGGCGGGGCCGATGCTTCCCATGGTGCCGGTCGCGGTGTTGGCAGTGGCGCCAGCACCGCTGACGACGCCGCCGAGGGCGCCATTAACGGCCGCGCCACCGCCGCCAAGTAATCCGCCGCCGCCGGCTCGGGTGCCGCCGCCGGCCGGCATGGCCATGGGCGGCATCATGCCGCCGTCGGACATGCCGTCGGAGATGTTGTCGGCGGCGGCGCTCGAACTGAAGATACTGGCGATGCCCGCGTGCATCGGAATCGTCTCGCCTTGTTTCGTTGTCGCTTGATCGAAGAGGACTCCGAGGCGCGCCGCCGAGTGCGAGTCGGCGGCGGATTGCACCTCGGTGACGTGGCCATGCAGCACGCTGCCCTTGGGCAGGACCGTGGTTCCGTGCTCCTTCACCGCCGACGTGGTGACGGCGGTGACCGAATCGCCGACGTGCGCGTTCTTGCTGTCGAGCTTGCTCTTCAGCTCGGCGTTCATTTTGGTTCCGGCTTGCAGGCTTTGAGTGCCTTGCGCGGCGGCGTCCGCCGCCGCCTTGCCCGAAGCCGTGGCCTGAGTCTGCGCAAGTGTCAGCCCGGCGCTCAATAATGTCAGTGCAAAAGCCGCTGTGATTCGCATGGTCGAATCCTCCTAAGCCACGAAATGCAAGCTGCTTGCCAACTCACAAGACGCACTAAAATCAACGGCTTAGGCGTTGGCACGCGGCCGCGAGCGCGCAAAAATTGCGCGCATCCGAGAACTTGAAGTCTAGCAGGCTGCTGAAAATCGGCGCTGCGGGACTATTCTCTAACCCGCGGAAGTCGTTGGGCGCGGCGCTCGCGCGTAATCGCCGACTGGAACCCTTTCAGCCTCGGACGCTGCTCCATGCGTCAGGTAATTTCCCGACAACGGGATACAGGAATTCCTGCATGCGATCCTCGATTGCCGAAAAATATTTGCGCAAACCAGCAACTTTGGTTTGGCGCGCTGTCTCAAAGGCGGAAGCCTATACCGGCAGCCCGACGACGGATCTCGGCTTCAGCTACACGAAACTGGGGCAGATGGCCAGCGCCTACCAGCAATCGCCGAACCCGTTCACCTGGAACTGGTACTGGGTCATGCGCCCGGTGTTGGGATCGTAGTTGAAGCTGTCGCCGTCGCCCGAGCCGAGCGTGACCGCCTGCAAGCCCAGCGCAGCGTAAATGGCGGAACTGACCAGCGGACTCGCATTCGCGGTGGTCGCTGACGGCGAGCGATGCCAGACTGCCATTGGCGTTCCAACCCAAGGCCCCGGTGTCGCTTGCTCAACATCCCCGGAACAAGCGACACCCAGACCTGCAATTACACCCACGTCGACCTGGGCAGAATCGCCGGCGCGAACTGCGGCGCGGCGCTGAACCAGACGTTCTCGCTGGATGCCTTCGGAAACTTGAAGACCACAGGCACGCCCACTGGGCTGGTATTCGACCCGAACTCGTTCAGCAACAACCGGATTTCTGGCGCGGGTTATGACAACAACGGAAACTTGCTCGATGACCCGGTGACGCCGGCGACCAGCGTCAATGCGTTCGACGCCGAAGGCAGGCCGGTCAAGCTCGAAAACATCGCGGTCACGTTTGACGCCCTGGGCCGGGCGGTGGAGGCCGCCAAGTCGGGCGGCACGGTCGAGTTTCTGTATGGTCCGAGCGGAGGTAAACTCGAAGTGATGAGCGGGCAAAGCTTAGTAGGGGCCGATATTCCGCTGCCCGGGGGCGGGGCGGCGGTGTACAGCGCCACCGGGCTGGCCTTCTACCGCCATGCCGACCAGTTGGGCAGCTCGCGGCTGGCATCGACGCCGGCGCGCACGTTGTACTCGGCGACGGCGTACGCGGCGTTTGGTGCGGCGTACAACGAGAGCGGTACCCATGATCGCAGCTTCACCGGGCAGACTCAGGATGCCGGCGGGACGTTCAGCGGCGGTCAGTATGACTTCCTGGTGCGCGAGTACAACTCGATTCAAGGCCGCTGGTGGTCGCCGGATCCGGCGGGATTGGCGGTGGTCGATCCCAACTCGCCGGAATCCTGGAATCGCTATGCGTACGTCGGCGGCATGCCGCTGGAGATTGCTGACCCAACGGACAACGACGGGGAGTGGCCGACCGATATTCATAAGCTGTGGTCGCGCATGCGTCCATTCGGTTTTTGACCTCCTCCCCGAAAACTGATCCAGGGATAATGTGAGTTCCTGCCAAACTGACCTGCTACCCAAGTTTGGTCCAGTTGAAACCGGAGGATTTGGGTCAACCTCGCTCGCCATTGTCGACAACATCCCCGGCATTCACGGAACTCGGAATCAGGCTCCCGCGTGAGCCTTAACCTTGCAGCAGCGGGTTGTGAACGCGCAGGCCGGCCATGCGGCTGAAGTCGCGGTCGGCGGTCCAGAGCACGTCCACATCGTGTTCGCGGCAGAGGGCGGCGATGCGGGCGTAGTGCACGGCGGGGCCGCGCAATTGCCCGGCCAGCAGGACGGCTTTCAGCTCGCCCCAGTGCGCCGCCGATTCCGACAACAAGCGCAGTGTGGGCGACTCCAACCAGCCTTCGATTTCGGCGATTGCCTCAGCCGGAGTGGAGGGTGGAGTGAAAATTCGCGGGTGGGTCACGATAGAGAAGAATTCATGGACGCAGGGCCACGGGAGGGCCCAGAAGCGCCGGCGCCCGGCGACCGCGGCGAGCGCCTGCCGCGCCGCAGCGTGCCATTGGGAATCACGTCGGTGGGCGTAGACCAAAATGTTGGTGTCAATGGCGATCAACCGCCGCCCCGGCCTTCGTAGGCGAGACGCATGATCTCATTCCAATCGGTGATCAGCATGCCGCCGCTGCCCACCGACGTGTCGCGCAACTTGAAGGGTGCCGCCGATGCTTTGTCGCGTTCGAGCGCCAAACGAATACCCTCTTCGACCAGACGGCGGAGCGGCATGTTCTTGGCTCGCGCACGCGCCTTTGCCTCGAGCAACAACGAATCGGCAATTTCGAGCGTTGTCTTCACAAACCCATACTACCATAATTACGAATATGGTAGGCCATCCTCCCTCCACTGAGGTGTTCGCTCTATCGCCCGGGGGGCTTGTGGCGGCTACGCTGTGGCATGTCGGTTACCACTTTTGCGGCGTTGGCGGCTTTCCTGGTCGGTGGATTGGCGGCGCGCTGGCAGTCCATCAAAGCCAGCCGCGATTAGCTCACCAGGAGCGCAACGGCCGCCGCGGTGATCAACACCGCCGTGAGAATGCCGACTGTGTTCGCCAAGGCGCCGTTCGTGTGCGTCCCCAGAATTTTGCGGCTATTGCCGATCACCAGCAGCAGCGCAATCAATGGCGGAACGGCCATGCCGTTGAGGGCGGATGCGTACACAAGCGCCTGAATGGGGCTCAGTGTCCCCACGAAGTTCAACAGGTAGCCGGCGGCGATGACCGCGACGATGGTCAGGTAGAAGGCGCGAGCGCGGCTGAAGCGCCGGAAGAGGCCGCGCCGCCAGCCCATTGTTTCGGCCAGTGCGTAGGCCGCCGAGCCGCCGAGTGTTGGCACCGCCAACAGACCGGAGCCGACGATGCCCAAACCGAAAATGGCGAAGGCCATGCCGCCCAGGGGCCGCAGTGCCTGAGCGGCATCCTGCGCGCTTGAGATATGAAAGTGGCCGGTGGCGTGTAGCGTTGCCGCCGCCGTGACCATGATCGCGGCGGCGATGACCTGCGACGAGACCATGCCGACCACGGTGTCGGAGCGCATCCTCACGATCTCCGCCTGGCGCACGCGATGGCTGCGGTGAGCCTTGGGTGAAGCGACATCGTCCGCGATATTCTCCTCGACCTGTTCGCTCGCCTGCCAGAAAAACAGATAGGGCGAAATGGCGGTTCCCAGCAACGCGACCATGGTAGCGAGAAAGGCGCGGTCACTGTGCCAGGTCGGGGTCAGGGCGGCGCGCGTCAGAGCGCGCCACGCGACGTGGGCCTGGGGCAGAAAAAGTATTACCACATAGGCGAGCAGCGCCAGGCAGGTGAATTTCAACACGTTGACGTATTGGCGATAAGGAATTAGCACTTGCGCGGCGATGATCGCCGCGGCCAGCACCGTCGCCCATAGCAGCAGCGGTCCGCCGAAGAGCAGTCTCATCGTCGCCGCCATTGCGTTTAAGTCGGCGTAAACGTTGACAACATTGGGTACCACCAGCAGAGCGAGGGCGGCATACAGCACCCAAGCCGGATAGTGACGGCGGAGGAGCGACGCCAAGCCGCAGTTGGTGACCAACGCCACGCGTCCGC
>JANWLQ010000029.1 GCA_025450725.1 Terriglobales bacterium | reverse complement strand
GCACCGCGACCATTCGCGTCCAGGGTGTGAAGGAGCTTGGCGGCGCCACCCACGCCATCATTGCTGACCGCATCGAGACTGGAACGTTTCTGATTGCCGCGCTCATCAGCCGCGGCCCGCTCACTCTTACCCACTGCCAACCCGAGCACCTTGTCGCGCTCCTTGATCGCTTGCAGGAGGCCGGCGCCTCCGTTACGGTCGAAGGCGGCGAATTGCGCGTGGCGGCGCTTAATGCCCCGCTGCGCGCCGTGGATGTCTCGACCGCCGAACATCCGGGCTTCCCCACCGACCTGCAGGCGCAATTTATGGCGCTCATGACCCAGGCCGAAGGTGCCTCGGTTGTGACCGAAACCATTTTCGAAAACCGCTTCATGCACGCGCTTGAACTCAACCGCATGGGCGCCAGCATCCGCATCGAGGGTAACCGCGCCATCGTGCGCGGTCCGGCGCCGCTCGCTGGGGCGGCGGTGCTGGCCAGCGACCTGCGCGCCAGCGCGTCTCTGGTTCTCGCGGCGCTCGCCGCCGAGGGCGAGACAATCATCGATCGCATCTACCATCTCGACCGCGGCTACGAAAAACTCGAGGACAAATTGCGCGGCGCCGGCGCCGCCGTGCGCCGCATCGGTCGTTTGATCTCGCGGGCATCCTGAGTGGAAACAAGTTCATCCCAGCGGAGATGTCGAACTCCGTTTGCGCCTTGCCGCGAAAAACTGCGGATAGAATTGAGCGAGACCCAATGCTCCCCCGATTCCTCAAGGCATGGCTGCCGGTTGCGGCAATGTGCGTAGTCATCTTCCTGTTCTCCCAAGACGCCAAATCCGGCGAACACAGTAATTGGTTACTCCGTAACCTGCTCGCGATTTTCGGTATGGCTACGCCCCACTACCTCCACTTCTTCGCCGAGCCATTTCGCAAATTCGCTCACGTCTGCGTATACTTCCTGCTCGGCGCACTCACCTATCGCGGCTTCGCCATGGGCAGGATCTGGTTCAGCTCCCCGGCGGCGCTTCGAGCTTGGATCTTTTGTACCGCCTATGCCGCCAGTGACGAGTACCACCAAAGCTTTGTCCCAACTCGCGGGCCCTCGGTACACGATGCGGCACTCGACAGCGCGGCGGCGGCTTTGGCACTGTTTGTAATCTGGTTGTGGCTGCGGCCCAATCGGCAGTCGGAAAGCGGCGTTGCCGCCGATGCCGCCTGATCGAGGCCCGAATCGAGGCATGGTAGAATTGCGGCAGTAGGAACTCCGCGCCGCGCCTTGATTGGATGATGACAAATCCCGTGCATTCCGCCCCCCGTCTGGCCGTCTGTTGCGCATTGGGTTTGGCCTTTGCCACCTCCGGCTGTTTTCTGCAGCACCAGGCCAACACCAATCCGCTCGCCGCGGTCAAATCGAACCAGCCCGACAAGGCCCTCTTCGACGCCGCCATGGCCGATATGGATAAGGGCAAGTTCACCGTGGCCCGCCTGAGTCTCGAGACGCTGCTGAATGCCTATCCCGACAGCGAGTATCTGGCACGCGCCAAAATGGGCATTGCCGATTCCTGGTACCGCGAGGGTGGCATTGAGGGAATGGCCCAGGCCGAGGCGCAGTACAAGGATTTCATCACTTTCTTCCCGCAGATGAAGGAAGCTTCCGAAGCCCAGTTGAAGGTCGCAACCATTCACTACCGCGATTTGCAAAAGCCCGACCGCGACCCCACCGAGGCCAACCGGGCCCAAGCCGAATTGCGAACATTTCTGATCAATTACGGCGATAGCCCGCTGCGCAGCCAGGCGATTCAAATGCTCCGCGACACGCAGGAGGTGCTGGCCGAGCGCGAGTACCGCATCGCTCATTTTTATCTCGACCGCGCCGCCGGCGGTGAATACCCCGATTACCGCCCAGGCCAGAGCCGGTTGGAGGAGATGCTGGAAAAGTATCCCCTCTATAGTCAGGGCGATATTGCCCTCGACGAATTGGCGAATTCCTATCTCCTTACGTCATGGCGCTATGCCGATGCCTCGAAGCTCGAGACCAGTCCCCAAAGCCGGGATCTATATCAGGCGAACTCCGAAGCTGACCGCGCCAAGGCGGTTGAGGATTTCACCAAGCTCGTCGAACGCTACCCGGTCAGCCCCGAAGCCAAGGACGCGCAGCGCCAGCTCACAGCGCTCAAAGCTCCCGTGCCCAAGCCCACTGAAGAGGCGATTGCCTTCAACCGCCAGGAAATTGCCGGGCGCACCACCGCGGCGGCGAAAAAATCCACCGGTATGGTGGGTAGCCTGGCCTCCCGACTCGATCTCACCGGACTGGTGAGCACCCACCCGGAACAAGAAATTGCCCGCGCCGACAAGGTCGGTGCGCCCTCACTCACCGAGCCGCAACTTGCCGAAGATCTCCCGCCCCCGGGCCTGGATGCGCTCATCCACCAAACCATGGTTGCCACTGGCGCCTTGCCGGCGCAGCCGAACGCCACTCTGGGGGCCAAGATCATTTCCGGCCAGCCGGCCGTGCCCGTTTCGCCCACAACCACGGCCGCCGTCCAACCGCTGGCATTCCAGAACGTTCCTGACAAGCCGCAAGGCGCAGACACCCCGGCCAGCCCGTCACCGCAAGCCATCACCGGCTCGAACGAGAACGATCCCAACGCGCGCCACGCCGCCTCGAACGACAATCCGAACCTCATTCTCACGCCCAACGAAATTGACCTCCAGAACCGGGAGCAAATACTCGCCGCCGAAGTGCATCGCGATGTGCCCGCGCCCAGCGCGGAGTTGAAGCGCAACCTGGCACAGAGCGCGAAACTGCAGGCCGCCGCCGACGCCAAGCTCAAACGACAGGAAAAAGGCAAGCCGCCGGTCGCAGCCACAACCAACCCCAATCAATCGACCGCCACCCAGGCGGCAGCCACCTCGAACGACACCGCCACCGCCGCCGCCGCCAGCGCCGCTCCCAAGAAGGGCTTTTTCCACCGCATCTGGCCCCGCTAGGTCGCCAATCATGGGCCCCGACCTTCGCATTGGCTCCGGATGGGACTCGCATGCGTTCGTGCCCGGCCGCCCCTTACGATTGGGCGGCATCGACATTGCCCATCCCAGCGGACTGGCCGGCCACAGCGATGGCGATGTCCTGCTGCACGCCGTCTGCGATGCTCTGCTGGGCGCCATCGCAGCCGGCGACATCGGCAGCCACTTCCCCTCCAGCGACGAACGTTTCCGCGGCGCCGACAGCAGCACCTTTGTCCGCCACGCATTGCAGTTAGTCGAAGCTGCCGGCTGGGAAATTGTCAATCTGGATGCCACCGTCATTCTCCAGTCGCCACGCTTGGGCCCCTATGCCACTCGTTTGCGCGAGAATGTGGCAGCACTGCTATCCACCTCCGGGTCGCGCGTTTCCATTAAGGCCAAAACGCCGGAAGGCTTGAATTTGCCCGAAACGGCGATGGCGCAAGTGGTAATTCTGCTGCGTTACAAACAACCCTGACCGCGCGCCCGGTCATCCCATAGGACATGGCTAAGAACCTTTCCGTGCTCCTTGGCGTCAGCGCCCTGACTTTGGCCCTCGCTGTCCCGTCACTCAGCGCCAGCAGCAATAAAGACGACGACATCGCCCGCCTCAACAGCGCCGCCCTCGTCTTCCGCCAAGTCATGGGAACCCCCGACAAGGCCATCCCAGCGGAAATCCTCGAGCACGCCCAGTGCGTCGCCATCATCCCCGGCGAGAAGAAAGCCGCCTTCGGCGTCGGCGGCAACTACGGTAAAGGTGTCGCCATGTGCCGAGAGGGCGCCAACTGGGGCGCGCCCCTGTTTGTCACCATTGGCGGCGGAAGCTGGGGTCTCCAAATCGGCGCCCAGTCCAGTGACGTCATCATGGTCTTCGGCAACCGCAGTCAGCTCGACAGCCTGCTCAGCAGCAAGTTCCGCATCGGCGCGGAGGCCTCGGCCGCCGCTGGCCCGGTCGGTCGCCACGTCTCCGCCGATACCGACGTCAAACTGAACAGCGAGATCCTTACCTACGGGCGCAGCAAGGGCGCGTTTGCCGGCATCAGCCTCTCCGGCGCCGTGGTCCAGCCCGACACCAATGGGAACGCCGCAATGTACGGTCCCAACACCACGCCCTCCAATATCCTCACCGGCACCCATGGCGTCACAGTTCCGCCGGCAGCCCGGCCGCTGCAACGCGAATTGAACCTCAATACATCTCCCGCCCCGGTCAAGCCCTAGTCCGCCACCATAGTTAGCCGAAGTTAACCAACTCTCTCGAAGCGCCGCGGGAGGAACGGTTTCAGGTCCAGAGCCTGAGTCAACCGTCCCTCCCGCAGTGCGTTGGTGACGATCTTGGCCGTCAGCGGCGCCAGCAAGATGCCGTCGCGATAGTGCGCTGTCGCCACCCAGTAGCCGGCTGCCGATGTCGGCCCAATAATCGGCAGCTCATCTGGAGCGCACGGCCGTAACCCTGACCAGCACTCCTCCATCTCGGCGCCAACCAGCGCCGGTACCAGCGCCTCCGCGCGCTGCCGCAACTCCGTAATTACGTTGAGATCAACCTCGCGATTGAAGCCAACGTCCTCTACCGTGGCGCCGACCAATATCCGACCGCCCTCGCGCGGCACCAGGTAAACGCCCGGCGCCTCGACTACGCGCTGCAAACGAAGCGGCGTCTTCAAGCGCAGCATCTGCCCCTTGCGGGGACGTACAGGTATATCAAACGGCGCCGGTATGCCGCCGGCCCAGGCGCCCGCCGCATTGATCACCACCGTGGCCGCGGTCCGCTCGCCTCCAGCGACGACGACCGCCGCGCTTGCGCCCACCTCGATCGCCTCGACCGGCGTATGTTCGCGCAGCTCAACACCCCGCGCGCGCACCGAGGCCACCAGCGCCCGCACCACTGCCCGGTTATCCACGCTGTGGTCGTCGCGCAGCAGCCACGCCTGCGCGCCAGCGGGCGTGCGCACCTCCGGTTCCAATGCCTGCGCGTCAACCGGCTCCCAATCGGCCTGCGGCTCCCCGCCCATGATGATTGTCCCGCTGCGGCGGTAGCCGACGCTTAAATAGGTCTCCCGTTCCAGATCCGCCGCCCACACGGGATACAGCTTCGCGCCCGCCAGCGCCAGCGGACGCAGCGCGGGGTTCGAGGTGAGCATGCCCGCCAACACTCCCGCGCCCGCCCAGGAGGCGTCCCTTCCCGCCTCCCCGCGATCGAAAATCAACACGCGAAAGCCGCGCTGGTGCAGCTCGCGCCCGAGCGTCAGGCCGATCAGGCCGGCGCCAACAACGATCACGTCAGCGGGGGGCGTGGACACGCACTCCAGAATACTAGAACCCCGGTGGCGTCGCGGCCACCGCCTGCACAATCAGCCGGTCGGGTGCGGGCCCAATCCAGTAGGTCGGGTAGCACGTGACCAGCGTCACCTCGGCGTGGCCGTCGGAGTCAAGCACCGATGTCTCCGTCGGCTTCACAATGCGCCGCGAGGTCACGCGATAGTCGAAGCTGCGCCCACCGCTCTGCAGCACAATTTCCGCGCCGGGGTTCAGATCGCTCACGTGGCGGAAAAAAGTATCGCGATGTCCCGCAATGACGGTGTTGCCTTTGCCGCCGGGCAATGGCGTCCCTTCGAGCAGACCGGGCGCAACCAGCAGGTCTTCATAGTTCGTGCCCCGCACCACCGCGTCGTCGAGCTGAATGCTGGGAATGATCAGCCTCAGCCCGGCCTCTTGCGAGGACCGTTCGGCGGTGGCGCCAGGCCGGTTCATGGTCGCCCACTGCCGCTGCCGCAATTGGTGCTGACGCAGCGCCATGAAGCCATATTGCGAAAGGCTTGCCACAACAAGCGCCACGCCGGCCACGAAAACTAAAAGTGCAAGCCGTGATCGAAAGTAGTGCCGCCAATCCTTCACCTAATTTTAGATGGGGCCAGTGCTACGATGGTTTACCGCCATGGAAGCCGCCCACACCACCTCGATTCAGGCGACCGGACGCCGCGTATTGGCAGTGGAAGCCGCGGCCGTCGGAGCGCTGGAAGCCCGCATTGGCGAAGCCTTCGAGCGCGCCGCGCGCCTGATTCTCGATTGCACCGGGCGCGTAGTGCTGCTGGGCATGGGCAAGAGCGGTATTGTGGCCCGCAAAATCGCCGCCACGCTCAGCTCGACCGGAACGCCCGCCATGTTTTTGCACCCCGCCGAAGCCTTGCACGGCGACCTGGGCATGCTCGTGCGCGGCGATGTCGTGGTGGCACTCTCACAAAGCGGCGAAACCAGGGAACTTCTGGAGTTGCTCGGCCCCATCAAGCGTCTGGGCATCGCCATGATCGCCTTCACCGGCGGCGCCGCCTCGGCGCTGGCACGCGCAGCCGATGTGCACCTCGACGTGAGCGTATCCGCCGAAGCCTGTCCGCTCGGATTGGCCCCTACCGCCTCGACCACCGCCGCTCTCGCCATGGGTGATGCGCTGGCGCTCGCGGTGGCCGAGCAACGCGGCTTCAGCCTGCGCGACTTCGCCG
>JANWLQ010000028.1 GCA_025450725.1 Terriglobales bacterium | reverse complement strand
TTCACGGCACAGGCCCATCGACCCGGGGAACATTCCGCCCACATCGGAGTGAGGGGCGCGGTTGGCGACGGAGAAGGCCGCGTGTTTGCCTTTATCCCCATACCCCGGCACGACCAGCGGGATGTCGGGCCGGTGGGTGCCGCCGTCGTAGGGATCGTTGAGGATGGCAACGTCGCCGTCGTCGAGTGTGAGCGCTTGCAGCGCGGCCCGCACCGACATGGGCATCGAGCCCAGGTGCACGGGCATGTCGTCGCCCATGGCGATCACCTGGCCGGCGGCGTCGAACAGGGCGCTCGAATAATCGCGCCGCTCCTTGATGTTGGGCGAAAACGACGTCCGCCGCAGCGCCGCGCCCATTTCCTCGGCGATGGAATGGAAGGCGTTCTTGAAAATCGCCAGCTCGATCGGATCAGTTTTCATGTCGCGCCTCCTCGAGCACCAAATTGAGCCAGCTATCCACCCGCGCCCGCCAGCCCGGCGGGACCACGGTGGTCGCGCTGTACTCGGTGATGACGGCGGGGCCGCGGAGTTGGTCGCCGGCGCGCAAGCGCTCACGATCGTAGATGGCGGCGGCGAGTGGCTTGCCGCCGAACCACACCCGGCGGCGTTTCACCAGCGCCTGGGCCGCCTTACCCGGGCGCGCCTTCCGCCGTTCGTAGGCGAGCGGCGCGGAGGCCGCGACCATGCGCACCCGCGCCGTCACCACCTCAAGCGAACGCTTTTCGTCGGCGTAGCCGTAGCGCCGCTGGTGGAGGCGGTGGAACCGCGCCGCGAAATCGGTGCTCGCCGGCACGTTCAACTCGAAGCCCTGGCCCGCGTAACGAACGTCAAGCGAGCGGATCGCGCGCGGCTTCAGGCCCGGCATTTCGCGCCGGCCCAACTGTTCGAGCTCGCGCATCTGCCTGCCCAGGCCGGCGAGCACCCTGGCCGCGCCTTCGGCGGCGGTCGGGATCATTACCGTGCGCGAGTAATCCTTGACCATGTCGGAGATCAAGATTCCGATCGCCGACAGCGCGCCGGGCATCCGCGGCACCAGGACGCGGGGTATTTCGAGCCCCGCCGCGAGCGCGCAGGCGTGCAGCGGACCGGCACCGCCGAAACTAACGAGGGTGAATTCGCGCGGGTCGAATCCGCGCTCGACCGAGATCTGGCGGAGCGCCTTCTCCATCGTGGCTTCGGCCAGTCTGACGATGCCGTCGGCGAAGACTTCGGGCGAGGCCAGCCGCCCCTTGGTCTTGGCAAAAATCGCGCGCGTGCGCTCGAGATCGAGCGTGAGCTGGCCGCCGAGGAATCCTTCCGGGTCCAAGCGGCCGAGCACCAGGTTGGCGTCGGTCACGGTCGGCAACTGTCCCCGGCCGTAGCAAATCGGCCCCGGCACCGCGCCCGCCGATTGCGGGCCGACGCGGAGCGCGCCGCCACCGTCAAAGTTGGCCAGGGAGCCGCCGCCCGCGCCGACCGTGTGGATGTCGAGCATGGGTACGCTCACCGGCAGGCCCATGACCTGGCTTTCGTTGGTGGTCTGCAAATGCCCGCCGGCCATGCCGTCCACCAAGGCGACGTCGGTCGAAGTGCCGCCCATGTCAAAAGTCAGAATGCGGTTGTAGCCGGCGAGCTGCGCCACCCGGTGCGCGCCCACCACGCCGCCGGCGGGTCCGGACAAAATGGTGCGCACCGGCTCGCGGGCGGCGGTGAGGGCCGAGACGATGCCGCCCGACGACTGCATCACGTGCAGCCCGGCGCCGGGGTAGGCCTGCTGCACACTCGACTGCAGGCGCAGCAGATAACGGCCCATCTTGGGGGCGAGGTAGGCGTTGATGAGGACCGTGGCGCCGCGTTCGTACTCGCGGAACTCGGGCAGAATCTGGTGCGACGCCGAGACCGGCACGCCCAGTTCCTCGAGCGCGCGCGCGACTAATTTCTCGTTTTTCGGATTGGCGAAGCTGAACAGCAGCGAGACCGCGACCGCGTCGGGCTGGCGCGCATGGACGGCGCGAAACAGTTCGTTCAGACTCGCACTGTTCACCCCTTTGGCGATGGTGCCGTCGGGCAGCGTGCGCTCTTCGATGCCAAAGCGCATTTCCTCGGGCGCGAGTGGAGGCGGCGTTTCATTGGCCCAGCGATAGAGATGCGGCCGGGCCTGGCGGCCGATGGCGATGGTGTCCTCGAATCCGGCGGTGGTGACGAACGCGACCCGCGCTCCCGCGCGCTCGAGCAGCGCGTTGGTGGCCACCGTGGTGCCGTGCCGGATCTCGGCGCCCGCGCCCAGACCGCCGCCACCGCCGATTTCCGCCAGGGCGGCGAGAATGGCCGCGCCCGCGTCGCCCGGGGTGGAGAAGCGTTTGTGCAGCTTTACCCGGCCCTGTTCGACCCAGACGCAGTCGGTGAAGGTGCCGCCAGTGTCAATCGCGATCCTCAGCCCCATGCCGGCGTCCCTTTGCCCGCGAGTTTTTCTCCCCAGCTCGCGTCCGGTTCGGTGATCAGCTCGCCCAGCCGCGCCTCGGTCGAGTGCATGAACAACCCGGCACTGCGCCGTATGGTTTGGGTGACGTGTTCGGCGGCGTGCTGGCGCGCCGCCTCCGGCTGGCGTTCGCGAATGGCCGCGACGATCAGTTTGTGTTCGTTGACCAACTGGGGTCCGTATCCGTCCATGGCGATGATCAAGTAAAAAAACCGCATGAGCCGCGTCTGGATCGCGGTCACCACTTCCACCAGATGCTGGTTCTGCGAGGCCGCCGCGATGCCGACATGCAAGTTGAAATTATGCTTCAAAAACGCGAAATAGCTGGACCGCACGCCCACCCGATAGGCATATTCCGCCAGCCCCTCCATCTCCTTGAGCTGGTCAGGGCGGGCCCGCACGGCGGCCAGAGCCGCCGCCGCCGGGTCCACAATCAATTGCACTTCATGCAGGTTGTGGAACTCGGCCAGGGTCAGGGGCGCCACGAAGTAGCCGCGGAAGGGCACGATTTTGATCAGGCCCTCGCGCTGCAGGCGCTGGCAGGATTCGCGCGCCGGGGTGCGGCTGGCCTTGTAGCGCCGGCATATTTCGGCCTCGGAAAACGACGCGCCGGGACGCAGCGCGCAGGTGACGATGTCCTGCTTCAATCCCCGGTAGAGCCGCTCGGCAGTGGTCATAGGGTGATACTACGATATACAACCTGTATACAGTCAGTAAGCCTATGGTGTCCGCCCTGGGCCTGTCAAGGCAAAATTACTGACTGGACAACCTCCCCACCGTGGTGACCAGAAATAAAGTTGACTCGTTCTGACGAATGTTGTATAACTCCGTCAGCGTCTAGCTGACGGGTAAAGAGGGAGAGCGTATGCAACTATTAAAACTCCGCACAATTTCATTGCTTGGGTCACTGGCTCTCGGCTTGGCCTTCCTCGCCGCCACGCCCTCTGTTGCCGCGCAAGACACCGCCCAAATCCAGGGCATCATCACCGATGCCTCGGGCTCGGCCGTGCCCGGAGTGTCGGTCACCGCCACCAATGCCCAGACCGGCGCAGTGCGCTCGGTCGAGGCCGGCGCCAATGGGCGCTTCCTGCTTCCCGCCCTGCCTGTGGGCACCTACAACCTTAAATATGTTAAGACCGGCTTCGCTTCGACCGAAATCACCGGCATCGTGCTTGAGATCGGCACGGTAGCCGACCGCCGCGACACACTCAAGCTCGCCGCCTCGCAAACCACAGTCGAGGTCTCGGGCGTGGCGCCGCCGATTGACACAACGAAAAGCAACGTCGCCGGCGTCATCACCTCGACCCAGATTGATCAGCTCCCGATCGCCAACCGGCAATATCTGAACCTGTCGCTGCTCATGCCCGGCTCGACGCAGGACGCGTCCCGCTCCTTTTATAGCAACGTACAGTTGGGCGGGGGCGATCACTATTATTCAAATGGTTTCACCGTGGACGGTGTCAACAACACCTGGGCGGAAATGGGCGAGCCGCGCGAGAACTTCCCGGAAGGCGCGGTCGCCGAGTTCAAGGTCTACAGTTCGCAGTTCAAGGCCGACGAGGGGGGGATGGCTTCCGGCGGCGCCATCGCGGTGGTGACCAAGAGCGGCACCAACCAATATCACGGGGACGCCTTCGAATACTGGCGCAACCAGGCACTGAACCGCGACAACCGTTTCCAGCAGGCGGTCGAGCTGCAGCAGCATACGGGCAAGGCGCCACTCGACCGGAACCAGTTTGGCGGGTCACTGGGCGGCCCGGTGATGAAAAACAAGCTCCACCTTTTCGGCGCCTGGGAGTCTACGCTGACGCAGGGTTCCTATACCGTTTTCACCACCAACCCCGCCATCTTTGGCACCTTCCAGGGCGTATACAAACAGCCCAGCCACGACGACCTGCTCACCGTCCGCGGCGATTATCAGATCAACAATCAACAGAGCCTGTTTGTCCGCTGGGGCGACGAGTGGAACCTGCTCACCTGTCAAGGATGCGGCGGCGCGTCGTCAGCCAACGCGGGCTACGACGGCCTGTTGCCCCGGCACTCACTGGTGGTAGGACATACCTGGGCGCTGAGCTCCAACGTCGTGAACGACCTCCGCTTCCAGTATGCCAAAGCCAGCTATCTGCTCGCGCCGAGCGCCTGTCCAAACGCCTGCGGTCAGGGCATCTGGACCGCCATCGGCCAGTATCCGGCGTCGCGCTTCACTCCCTACGCGACCACGCTGAGCTTTCCCGACTTTTCCTTCGGCAGCGACTATGGTGACGACGGTATCGAAAGCCATTGGGAAATTTCCGACAACTTCAGCATCTTCAAGGGCTCGCACAACATCAAGTGGGGTTTCGACACCAGCTACATCCCCTTCGCCGACGACGCGCCGGTGGGCATCAAGGGAGGCTTCGGTTTCAGTTCCGACCCCACGCAGCCGCTGCTCGCCAGCGGCGCGCCCGGGAATGCCAGCTTCTCCGCCGCCAACCTGTACTATCCCGCCAGCGGCACGACGCCGGCATACGGCCCGACTTCGTTCAGCCAAACCATTCCGCCGGTGTTGACGTCGGTGCCGACCGCGCAGACCAGCTACTTCGTGATGGACGACTGGAATGGCATCAAGAACCTCACCCTCAGCGCCGGCCTGCGCTACGACCGCGAGTACGGATCCTTCGATGAGGGCCTTGATCCGACGAAGTTCGCCCAGCCGGTACCCTTGCTCGGCACGCCTTCCAAGCGGGGCGACAAGAACAATTTCGGGCCGCGCCTCGGTGCGACTTGGAATATCCGCGGCAATGGCCACGACGTGGTGCGTGCCGGTTATGGCATTTACTACAATAATTTGCAGACGCTGCAGAACTTCTCTGAAGACCGCAACTTCACCCAGAGCGTGGTCAGCCTTACCTGCTCCAAGCCGGGTCAGGCGAGTTGCCCGTCGTATCCGAGCGCCTTCGCGAACGGACAAACCGCGGCCAGCGTGCTGCCGACCGTCACCGTGCTCGCGCCCAACTACCAGAATCCTTATTCACAGCAGTTCAATCTCGGCTATTCGCGCGAGATCACGCCCAACTTTTCCATCCACGCCGACGGCGTCTACGAACTGACGTTGCGCGACTATCGCACGGTGGATCTGAATTATGCGGTGAGCAATCCGCGGCCGCTGCCGCAGTTCGCGCGCATCCTGCAGCACGATCCCATCTCGAAGTCGAAGTACAAAGCGCTTTACGTCCGCGCCGACCGCCGTTTCAGCAACAAATACCAGTTCCTGGTGTCCTACAGCCTCACGTCCTGCTACGACGACAACCCGCAAGGCACGGTGACCAATTACGCCAATTTTGGCCAGGACTGGGGTCCATGTTCGATCGATCGGCGCAATGCGCTGGTGGCCAGCGGTTCCTACCAGGCGCCATGGGGCATCACGCTGGGCACGATCTTCAATGTGCGGTCCTCAACGCCGTTCAGCGAAACCTCGACCACGCGCAACATCGACGGCAGTTCCCAGTATGTGATCGGAACCAGCCGCAACCAAGGTCGGCGCGATCTGGATTTCGCCGCCATCAACGCCTATCGGACCTCCCTGACGTTTAAGGACGCGCAGGGCGTGATTCACAATTTCCCGGCGGTGGACGCCAGCATGCTCGCCAGCGGCCGGGTTGACACGGTTGACTTTCGCGCCGCCCGCAGCTTTTCTCTGGGCGAAGGCAAGCACGTTGACGTCATTGGCCAGGTATTCAATCTGTTGGGCACCTACAACTACACCGGCATTACTACCAACCTAAGCTCGCTCACCTGGGGGCAGCCTACCGGCGCCGGCCCCTTGCAGCAAGCTGAATTAGCAGTACACTTCGTTTTCTAGTCTTTTCGAACAAGTTCGCCCGGAGGTTTTCATGCGCCGTTTGAGCTGCGCGCTCGGCTTGCTTCTGCTCGGCCTCGCCGTTCTGGCCGGCCAGCAGGCGCCACGCAACACCCACATCGTCGCCGGCCACGGTTCGGCCAGCGTCGTCACCGGTGATCCGTTTACCCAGGCCTTCGAAACCGGCTGGATGCTCGATGACACGAATCATGACGGCGTGGCCGATGCCATCCGCGGCAAGGTCGTGGTTCCGGCCGAGCCCAGCGCCGCCGAAAACGCCGCCGCCGCCAATGTCGCCGCGCGCCTTGCCCATGGCTCAACCGGACTCACACCGCCGCTGGTCGTAACCGCGACTGCCGCTCCCGCAACCGGACCGTTCATTTATATTGGCGCCGGCGCCGTGCCCTCCGCGAAGGCCGATTCGGTGAAGTCCTGGACGTTCCGGCTGGCCAAGGGCGAGGGACGTGTTGCCGCGATCACGCAGGACAATAGCGCCAATCACGACCTGGTCATAGTCGGCGACGACGCCGGCATTACCGCCGCCGCCGACGCGTTCTCCGCGCGCGCTCCCTATCTTTGGAAGGTCGGCTCGAGCGCCGAGCGCTTCGACGCGATCGTCGCCGCGGTGGACGCGGCCGCGCCCGAAGCCCACGCGCAACTGGTCGGGCTGAGTTACCTGAGCGGTGAAGCGGGCATCAACAAGGCGTACGTCACAACGGTGAATCCAGTGACCGACGCCCAACTGGCGACCGCCATCTCGTCGCCGAAATTGGCGGCCGTACACGAACTCTTTGTGCTCAATGGAACGGGCATCCACGCCGTCAATCCCAAAGCCTTCCATCCGCCCTCGGAAGCAGCGCCCGGCGCAGCCGGCGGCAATGCCGCGGCCGGTGGGGATGACAGTGCGGCCGACGCGGGCGGTACCGGCGACACGCCTCCGGCGGACGCCGCCGCGCCGACTGCCGCAGGCGGTGGGCGCGGCGGGGCCGGAGGACGCGGCGGCGCACCCGCCGCCGGCGGCACCGTGAGCGGACTCGACCTCGCCAACCTGTACACCTCGCACGGGCTGTTCTCGGCCTCGGGCCGCATCCCCGTGCCGGCCAACTCGACCTCACATCTCTACGTTCCCGCCGCCGCAGCCGGAGTGGCGATGGCCAATCTCGCCGCGCGCATGGGACTCGAGTCCACCGGCATCACACTACCCATCGCCTCGGCCGCCGCGAGCGCCAGTCCGCGCACGATTGCGACCCAGGCCGTGGTCGCCGGCGATAGCCCGCTGGCGGTGGCCATCGAGAAGAAAATGACGACGGGCGACACCTCTCTCGCCGAGGCGCCCGCGCTGAGCGCCGGCGAGGGCGAACTGCGCGTGGTGGACCGCGCCTTTGGCGCACGCGCCGCGCTGCTCGTCCGCGGCGACAATGCCGGCGCCACCGCCGCGCTTGATCTCGCCGCCGACCATCTGCCCAACCTCTGGCGGCCGGGCAAGCAATACACATCGCTGGAGGACGTCCGCTACGACCTGCACCAGTTTTTCTCGCTGCACAGCGCGGTCGGCCAAGCGGCGGCGGGAATGTTCTTCCTCGACCGCTGGCTTGATGAAATCGGCACCGCGCCCGTCAGCAACGTCAGAGTGGATCTCTTCCCTGATCTCGCCGATCCGAAACTCGCCGACTTCGTACGCCAACACATTCAAGACCGCCTGCACTCTACGGCCGTGGTCGCCGCTTCGAGCCTCCGCGCCGGTACCCAGTGCTGCGACGATAATCCCGACCTGCATTACACCAATCCCGAATATCCCTACCATCAGGGAACGCCCGTCTTCACCGAAGACATCCATATTCCTTGGGAAGGCACGGCCCTGCTCACCTCGGTGCGCACCGCCGCGGCCAAGCTGCAGCCGGGGCAGCCGGTCACGCTGCTGGCGCGGGTCAGTGAGGGCCCGACCGAGCGCAAGACATTGGCCGCCGATCTGCGCGACATCCTAACCCAGGCCGGCGTTGCGCAAGCCCAGGTCGAAGTGCTCGACGCCTACAAACAAGGCTATAGCTGGCTGGAAGATGAAATCGTTCCCGCCCTCGCCGGCAAACCCGTCGCCCGGATCACCATTGACTTCGCCAAAGACGTGGACGAGACCGGCGTCCGCAACATGTACTCCACAGCCCGCTGGGCGCAGGAGCTGTACCCGGTGGACGAGGTTCTGGCCAAGCAGCTGCATATTCCGCTGGCTAAAATCACGCTCCGCGAAATCAACACCGCGCCTCCGGTGCAAACGCCGACGCAGATCGCGCTCGAGGACGATCCGCCGAACGACGCGCCCAAGCCGACGTACGTCGTGCACGCATACGACGCCGGCGGCAATGAGATACTTACGCGCGATTTCACCGTCACCACGGTGATGCAGCCCTATAGCGGCGTGATCAAGGCATACGAGACCGTGCAGGTGGATACCGGCTGGGTGCATCTCGCGCAGGGCGGCACGGCGGTGCTCGATCAGCGCATTCCAACCGATATCGAGCAGTTCTGGGATCATTACCAGAACACTACCCTGCCCCGCGTATACCGCTTCATCATGGCGCAGTCCAAGGGCAACATGCGGCCCGAGTTCGCGCCGCCGTTCGACACGCTCAAGATGGATTTTCATCTCTCCGAGCCGGACTACAATATCGGCGTTGACAAGGAACGCATATCGTCCATTGAAGCGCTGCAGGAAGACGTTTTCTATTCAACGGAAACTTTTATTGACGCGCTGGGCGACCTCGAAGGCGGGCGCCCGGAGAGCTACGTTGGCCGCGTCATTCCGGTCATGCATCCCTCCGAAGACGGCAAGGATGGCGAGGTGCATGTGGAGTTCTACGCCAAACCCGCCGCCAACCCGGTGGTGCGCCTGGCCTGGACCGATGCCAAGGGCGTAACCCACGAGCGCGAACGCAACCTGCCGGTGCTCACCGGCGGCTTCCAGCCCCGTCTCATCGGCGCCCGTGTCAAGGCGGGCGCCACCGGACTCGAGAACCTCACCTGGCTATTGCCCGCCGACTTCCAGAAATACGATATGGCGGCCTGGGAAAAACTCGAGGGTCGCGAGCAGCTCGAACGCTCGATGTTCACGGTGGAGGAGGCGCAGGGCCAGCTCCACTGGCTCGACACCATGCACGCGGCGGGTCTTTATCCCGACGAGATCGCCTACCCCGACGTCCATCACATGGCGATTGAACTTCAGCTCCCGCGCCCGCTCGGCGTGGCGTTCTCCCAACCCGAAAAGCGCGTGGCGCTCACCTGGAACGTAGCGCCGCCGCAGCATCCGCGTCCGATGATCAGCGATGTGAAGGCGATTGACACGACGCCGATCGTGCAATGGCAGGAGCCGATCTCGCCGGACGAGAGCGCCTCGGTGCTGGCGCGGCTCGCTACCTACCCCGGGGTCAACGTTTACTCCATGGGGCGCAGCTACCTCGGCCAGGTCATCTGGGTGGCCGACATTGGGCTGCCCTCGCCCTCGACGCTGGTTTCGCAGGCCAAGGAAACGACGCTCAAAGCTTCGATCGTCTACTCCGCCCGCCAGCACGCCAATGAAGTCTCGAGTACCAGTCACGTCTTGAAGCTTGCCGAGTTGCTAGTCACTGACCCCGACTACCGCGCGCGGCTGAAACAGGTGAACGTCGTGCTTCATCCGGTGGACAATCCCGACGGCGCCAATCTCTCGGTCATGGAAGCGAAAATCGAGCCCGACAACCTTCTCCATTTGGGCTACCACGGCGCCCTGGCCGCCGACGTTTCGAGTGGCCAGGCCGAAATTGACCCGATCTACCCCGAGTCGCGCACGCGCCGCCAGCTTCTCGAACAATGGATGCCCGACGCCTTTCTTAATCCCCACGGCTATCCGTCGCATGAATGGGTGCAGCCCTTCAGCGAATACTCGGCCTGGGTGCAGAGCCGCACCGGCGCCAACAATGGACGCACCTGGTGGATCCCGCGCGGCTGGTTCACCAGCCTCAGCTTCGTGCGCGATACGACCACAAACACCTATTCCGAGGCGGTGACCTACGCTCTGCGCGACCGCATTGTCGCCGCCGAGCGCAAGGTTCCCGGATTGCTGCCGCTCGAGACGCGCATGAACGACCGTTACGAGCGGTGGGGACAAGCCTTCCAGCCCGACAACATGCAGCAGCCGGTGGTGGATGGCATTCGCATTTACATGGCGCTCAAGGGCAGTGCCGCGACCGGAGGCGGACAGGCGGGCCCCGGCGCCTCCGCCGCCATCACTTGGGATCAGGGCTATACCGAAGCTCCCGATGAAACCGCGCACGGCGACTATATGAAGCTTGTCGCCTCGGCCGGGCTCGCTTATGACGAAGTTCACCTCGACTATCTGGCGCAGGGAAAGCTGCGCATCACGCGCAGCGAAAAGGAAGGCCCGCAGGGCGTGAGCTGGACGATTGACCGCGCCCGGCCCATCCTCCCCAGTTCGGAGCCGCCGGTGAAACCGCCGCCCGATGGCAAGTAGCAGCACAGCGGCGCAGCCGGCGTTCCGCTGGAGGCTCACCACCAGCGCGCAACGCTCGACGCTGGTCGCCGCCGGCCTGGGCTGGATGCTTGACGCCTTCGACGTCATGCTCTACAGCCTGGTGCTCACCCACCTCATGGTCGAGTTCGGCATGAGCAAGGGCACCGCCGGGTTTCTCAACACGCTGACGCTGATGGCGTCGGCGATCGGCAGCCTCATCTTTGGTCTGCTTGCCGACCGCTTCGGCCGGCGCCGAATGCTCAGCCTGAGCATTCTGACGTATTCGCTGTTCACCTTCGCCTGCGGGTTTTCGACCAGCGTTACCATGCTGGCCACGCTGCGCTTCTTCCTTGGCCTGGGCATGGGCGGGGAATGGAACGCCGGCGCGACGCTGGTCGCCGAGACCTGGCCCTCGGCCTGGCGCGGGCGCGCCCTCGGGATTGTGCAAAGCAGTTGGGCCATCGGCTACGCGCTCGCCGCGCTGGTTGCCGGCCTGGTGCTGGCGCATGCGAGCTGGCGCTGGGTGTTTTTTGTGGGCGTTCTCCCCGCTCTTGCCACGCTCTGGATTCAGCACGGCGTACCCGAACCCGAGCTTTGGCGCCGTCAGCCCAAGTCGGCACCCAAGCCGGCTTTGTGGCGCGCCGCCGCGCCCCGGCTCGCCGCGCTGCTCGCGATGAACACGTTTGGCATGTTCGCCTGGTGGGGCATGTTTACCTGGCTGCCCGCGTACCTGGTACTGCCGATCTCGCAGGGCGGGCGAGGCTTCGCCATTGTGGGCAGCACTACGTTCCTGATCATCCTCAACTTGGCCGGCATGTTTCCCGGGTATTTGCTCTTCGGCGTCTTCGCCGACCGCTACGGACGCAAGCCCACCATCATCGTTTATCTCGCCGCCGCCGCGGTGCTCGTGCCCTGGTTCGCCAGCGCCCGCCAGCCGCTGATGATCCTGGTAGCGGCGTCGCTGGTCGCCTTTTTCGGCACCGGCTTTTTCACCGGTAGCGGCATTCTGGGCAGCGAATTGTTTCCCACCGCCATCCGCGCCACCGCGCTTGGCATTTCCTACAACGTCGCGCGCGGACTGAGCGCGTTCGCGCCGGTCATCATCGGACGCTTCGGCGAAACGCATGGCCTCTCCGGAGCCTTTGGCATTTGCGGAGTCGCCTTCACCCTCGCCGCGGCCAGTGCCTTCTTTGTGCCCGAAACTCATCACCTGGAATTGAGCTGATTATGAAAAAGCTTGCCGCCTTCGTTTTCCTTGCTCTCGCCGCCTCGACCGTGGCCTGCTCCTCGGTCGCTCCCGCAGCGCCCCCTGCGACGGTTGCAGTTGTGCCGCTGCCCGAAGCGCAGGTTCACAGCGTGCAGGCATTCCTGGGAACGCTGCCCGCCGCCCAGACGCCGCCACTGAGCCCGATGGAGGCGATGACGCTCGCCGCCTTCCCACTCTCCTGTGTGGACCATCTCCAGGGCCAACCCGGCGGCGCTGGCGGGGCCGCCGCGTCGCCGGCATCGCGGCCCAACGGCCGTCGCGGCGGAGCGACTGCCGCGGAGCCTGACACCGCGTCGGCCGCCGCCACCCCGGGCTCTGCGAATGCTGCCGGCGCATCCGGCGCCGCCGCCGCGACCGCCGCACCGCGCCCCGGCGGCTATCTCTGGCTGCCCGCCGGGCCGACCCATCTCCTAGAGGGTTACGACAAACAGCGCGCATTCTACGGCTGCTACGACTGGCATTCCGCCGTCAACTCAACCTGGACGCTGGTGACGGTTCTGCATCGCTACCCCGATCTTCCGGTCGCGAAACTCATTCGCGAAAAATTGAACGACCACCTCGGCAAGCGCAACATCGAGGGCGAGTTGGCGTTCTTCCAAGGTTCTAAATCCTTCGAGCGCCCCTATGGACAAGCCTGGCTGCTGAAGCTCTACGCCGATCTGGTCGCCTGGAAGGACCCCGACGCACAGAAGTGGGCCGCGAATCTCGCTCTGCTGGCACAGTTTTTTTCCGGCAACTTAACCAAGTACCTCAAGACCATGCCGGACCCGATCCGACAGGGCGTCCATCCCAACACCGCGTTCGACATGGATTTGATGCTGCCCTACACTGAGACACTTCACGACGAGGCGCTACATACCGCGATCGTGGACACCGCCCACCGCTTTTACGCCAAGGATGTCGCCTGCCCGACGGCGTACGAACCCGAAGGGGCTTCGTTCCTGTCGCCCTGCCTGGTCGAGGCTTCGCTGATGGCCCACCTCCTCGATCGCGGCAGCTTCACCAACTGGTTCAACGATTTCATGCCGGAGGTGTATGCGCCGGCTTTTCATCCGCTGATCTCGCCCTTCGACGCGAGCCAAATGACGCCCGACCAAATGGCGGCCCAATCGCACCTGATCGGCCTGGCCTTCTCCCGCGCCAAGGCCATGCTCACCATCGCCGACGCTCTGCCGCCGAACGACCCCAGAGTTCCGGTCTACCGCCGACTGGCCGCTATCCACGCCACCAAAGGCTACCGCACCATGGACGACGCCGGCTATCTGGAAACTCACTGGATCGCCACCTACGCGCTGATGTACGAGCTCGCCGCGACCTCGAGCCCCACTCCCGCCGCCGCCATCGCCTCGATTCAGTAGCGCAACGTAGCGCGGATTATCGTTCGCCGGAGCGATGTGCCACCGAGAACCGGCCGCATAAGAATCAGCTCTTCCGCGCGGTATATTGCATATTGGCGCGCTCGCCCCCATAATTGAAGTTTGCGCTCTGCGCGCACGGAACGGAGTACGAATGGCACTATCGGCCAACCAAATGCGTCCGGGCATGGTGATCATGCACGACAACGAACTGTTTTCGGTGTTCAGCATCACCCACCGCACCCCTGGCAATCTGCGCGCCTTCGTGCAGGCCAAGATCAGAAACCTGCGCACCGGCGGCATGATTGAGTACCGTTTCCGCTCCGATGACCGCATTGAGCGCGCCATGCTCGACGAGAACGAGATGGAGTTTCTCTATAGCGATGGCGATGCGTTTTACTTCATGAACACCGAAAATTACGAGCAGACTCATCTCAACCGCGACGTCCTGGGCGATGCCGTGCAGTACCTCATCCCCAACCTCAAAATCAAAGTCGAGTTCTATCAAGGCAAGCCGGTGTCGGTCGAGCTGCCGCAGACGGTGGATCTTGAAATCGTTGACACCGAACCCGGCATCAAGGGTGCCAGTGTCTCCAACGTCACCAAGGCCGCGACTATGGAGACCGGCCTCGTAGTGCAGGTCCCGCCCTTTATTGAGAAGGGTGAAAAGATTCGCGTCGAAACCACCGAAGGCACCTACCTCGAACGCGTCAAGTAGTTTTACTTCAAACAAGGAAATCTCCGAATGGCCACAGCCACAGCCGCCAACATTGTCTCCGCCGCATTCCCCGAACTGAGCACGACCCGGCCCATCGCCAACGTGGCGACGGCGCCGCTGATTGAAATCATCCTGGGCAGGGGCGAAGCCCATCTTTCCGCGCGTGGCGCGGTCACCGCCCGCACCGGCAAGTTCACCGGACGCACGCCTCCCAATCGCTTCATCGTCAAGGATGCACTGACCGCCGACCGCGTCGCCTGGGGGAAGTCCAACCAGGCGATCAGCCCCGAGTCGTTTGAAAAAGTGCGGCGCCGCATGGCCGCCTACCTCGACGGGCGCGAAGTCTTCGTACAGGATTGCTTCGCCGGCGGCGACCCGGCCTATCGCCTCAAGGTGCGCGTCGTCACCGAGCTGGCATGGCACTCGCTGTTCGTCCACCAACTCTTTATTCGCCCCTCGGCCGAGGACCTGCAAACCTTCACGCCCGACTTCACCATCGTGAGCATGCCCGGCTGCGAGGCGGTGCCGGCCGAGGATGGCACCGCCAGCGGCACCTATATCCTGGTCAACTTCGAGCGCCGGCTCATTCTCATCGGCGGCACTTACTACGCCGGCGAGATGAAGAAATCCATCTTCTCGGTGCTTAATTTTCTGCTGCCCGAGCGCGGCGTGATGCCCATGCACTGCTCCGCCAATGTTGGCGCTGACGGCGACAGCGCGTTGTTCTTTGGCCTTTCCGGCACCGGCAAGACCACCCTCTCGGCCGACGCCAACCGCCGCCTGATTGGCGACGACGAACACGGCTGGGGCGCCAATGGCGTTTTCAATTTCGAGGGCGGATGCTATGCCAAGTGCATTCACCTTTCGGAGACGGGCGAGCCCGAGATCTGGAACGCCATCCGTTTCGGCACCGTGCTCGAGAACGTCAAGCTCGATCCGGCCACCGGAATTCCCGATTTCAACTTTGAAGGCTGGACCGAGAACACCCGCGCCGCCTACCCCATCGAGTATATTGACAACGCAGTTCTCTCTGCCCGCGGGCCGCATCCGAAGAATGTGGTGCTGCTCACCGCCGACGCTTTTGGCGTGATGCCCCCGATTGCGCGCCTGAGCGTGGCGCAGGCGATGTACCACTTCCTCAGCGGCTACACCGCGAAGCTGGCCGGCACCGAGGCCGGCGTAACCGAACCCAAGGCCACGTTCAGCACCTGCTTCGGCGAACCGTTCATGCCGCTCTCGCCCATGATCTACGCCAAAATGCTGGGCGAGCGCGTCACGCAGCACAGCGCCCGCTGCTGGTTGATCAATACCGGCTGGACCGGCGGCGCCTACGGCGTCGGCACCCGTATGAAGCTCAGCCACACCCGTACCATGGTGCGCGCCGCGCTCAGCGGCGCCCTCAACAACGCCAAGTACAACACCGACCCGATCTTCGGCCTCGAGGTTCCGGCCGAAGTTGCCGGCGTGCCGACTGAAGTCCTCAACCCACGCAACACCTGGAAGGACGCGGCGGCATACGAGAAAGCCGCAAAGCACCTCGCCGGGCTGTTCCGCAGCAACTTCGAACGCTTCTCGGGTGCGCCAGCTGAAATCGCCGCCGCCGGACCGCGGTAAAGGGAAATGGAGCGAACCGGGGCGCGACGCCGCTGGAACTGGCTGCTGCTGCTGCCCTTCGCCGGACTGCTCTGGGTTCCGCTCTACGCCCGCCAAACGCCGGAGCTTTTCGGCTTTCCGTTTTTCTATTGGTATCAATTCGCCTGGGTCATTGTTAGCGCCGCGCTCACCGGCCTTGTCTACCGCCTGACCTCGCGCGGCGAGTAAGCGCTATAGTAAGTGCCAGCCCATGCTCGCCGTTTTCCTAAGCTGCATCGCGCTGGTCGCAGCCGTCGGCTTTCTGTCCAGCCGATGGTGGCGCTCCGACGTGACCGCGCTCGAGGAATGGGGGCTGGCGGGGCGGCAATTCGGCGCCGTCATCACGTGGTGTCTGATCGGCGGCGACTTCTACACCGCCTATACGCTGATCGCCGTTCCCGCCCTGGTCTTCGGAGTGGGCGCCAGCGGCTTCTTCGCTCTCGTCTACACAATTCTTGTTTACCCGTTCGTGTTTGTGGTCATGCCCCGGCTCTGGACGGTCGCCCAGCGCGATGGCTACATCACCCTCGCCGACTTCGTTCGCGGTT
Source organism: Terriglobales bacterium (assembly GCA_025450725.1). Taxonomy (GTDB): domain Bacteria; phylum Acidobacteriota; class Terriglobia; order Terriglobales; family SCQP01; genus SCQP01. The sequence goes on along the minus strand of JANWLQ010000028.1, from coordinate 2,251 downwards.
GCTACAACAACCGCTGGCTGGCGCTCGCCGTCGCACTCTCCGGCATCGCCGCCACCGTGCCTTACATCGCGCTGCAACTGGCAGGGATGCAAGTGGCCATGGCGGCGCTCGGGCCCGTCTTCGGCGCACACGCCAGCGGATGGCCGCTGGTCGCCGCCTTCGCTCTGCTCGCCGCCTACGATTTTTCCAGCGGCCTGCGCGCGCCCGCCAGCATTGCCGTGGTGAAGGATGTGATGATCTACACCCTGGTCATCGCCGCCGCGGTTTGGATCCCCATGCGCCTCGGCGGCTACGGTCACATCTTCTCCGCCGCGGCGCGTTCCCTCGCCGTGCGCCCGGTGCCCGGATTCCTAATCCTTCCGCCGAAGCAGTATTTGTCCTTCGCGACGTTGGCGTTGGGTTCGGCGCTGGCGGCGTTTCTTTATCCGCACATGGCCACCAGCGTCCTGAGCGCCCGCAGCGCGCGAACCATCCAGCGCAATGCCATCGTGTTGCCGGCGTACACGCTGCTGCTGGGTCTGGTCGCGCTGCTCGGCTACATGGCCATCGCCGCCGGACTGCACCCGGCCAACGCCAATGACGTTGTGCCGCAACTCATCGTTCGAATGTTCGGGCCCCATTTCGCCGGCTTCTGCCTGGCCACCATCGTCATTGGCGGACTCGTTCCCGCCGCCATCATGGCCATCGCGGCCGCCAGCCTGTTCGCGCGCAATGTCTATCACGCCTCCCCAGCGCAAGAGGCGCGCGTCGCGAAATGGGCGTCGCTCTTGATCAAACTGGCTGCCTTAGCCTTCGTACTCAGCGGCAGGATCACCTACATCATCAACTTCCAGCTCCTCGGCGGCATTTGGATTCTGCAGACCCTGCCGGCCATCGTCTTCGGTCTCTATCGCCGCCGCCTCGCGGCCCCGGCTCTGCTTGCCGGCTGGGTTGCTGGCACAGTGGTTGGCACGCTCATGGCCATCGCCCGCGGCTCGGTCTATCCGCTCCACATCGCCGGCCTCGACTTGACCGCCTATGCCGCGATCGACGCGCTCGTCGTCAACCTGGTGATCGCGACCGCCTGCCAGCTGTTCTCCCGCCCCTTAGCACGGATCCAAGACGGTGGTCAGCAGCCGCGCCAGCCGTCGTCCGGCCAAATCAAGCTGGCTGTCAACGATTCCCACTGAGGGGGCGCGCCTTGCCAGAGTGTGACGTTCCCAGGCCCAGTCCAGCGGGTCGCTGGAGCCCAGTTGAACGCGGTGCCTGGCAGGTCAACGTAGTGATAGGGCGCGCGCGAGCCCTCAACCGCCGCCTGCCCGCATTGCCTGGCCAATTAAGAGCTAGACCGGCAGGGCGATGCGGACGCGGGTGCCCTGGCCGGGGACGCTACTGATCTCGAGCTTGCCGGCTTCGCCGTAGAAGACGCGCAGGCGTTCGCGGATATTCGACAGGCCGATACCGTGGCCGGCGGCACCGGCTTCGCCGGGGGTGATGCCGACGCCGTCGTCCTCGACCTCGAGCCAGAGCATGGCGCCGGTGCCGTTGACCGCCGGTTCGACCCAGGCGCGCAGCGAAATCCGGCCGCCTTCGACCTTAGGGCCCAGGCCATGGCGGATCGAGTTTTCGATCACCGGCTGCAAGGCCATGCTCGGCACGGCGATTTCCATCGCGGCGGGGGCGATATCGCGCTCGACGCGAAGCTTTTCCGGCCCGAAGCGGACCACTTCGATGTCGAGGTAATCGTCAATGAACGCCAACTCCTCGCGCAATGGAACGTGGCTGTCGTGCTTGCGCAGCATGCGGCGCAGTATGTTGCTCAGCTTGACAATCAGCACCCGAGCCGTGTCGGGGTCAAAGCGCACCAGCGAGGCCACCGAGTTCAGAGTATTGAACAAGAAGTGGGGGTTGATCTGGCTCGTCAACTCATCGAGCCGCGCCTGCACCAGGAGCCGTTGCTGCTGCTCCAACAGCATCTCTATGCGGGTGTTGTTCCAGATTTTGATCGGTATGGCCAGGGCCAGCACATTCGTCGCCACAATCGCCACTACGATCCAAAACGAATGTGGCTCGGGCGCATAAATGCGCCCCGGGGCCAGTCGTTTGACCTCGATTTGCAGCAGAGTCACCGCCGTGACTGTGGCAAAGACCAGTGCCTGCCAATCCCGAAATGGGCGATCGAGCCGGTTGCGCAGCCAGCGCCACAGCTCCAGATCAATGAACGGCGAGAACGCCCACACCTCTTCGAGGCTGGGAGCGGAACGTCGCAGCA
>JANWLQ010000027.1 GCA_025450725.1 Terriglobales bacterium | reverse complement strand
CTTGAGCAGTTTGTCGGCGCCCTTGATGCGCTCGGCGGTGACCACCTGGCCGACGCGCATATCCACCTTGGCGAACTCGTCAATGGTTAACGGGGCCGGTACAGCGGCGGGCTCCGCCGCGGCGGGTGGCGCGGCGTTGACTTCCAGTTTTTGCAGTTCGTCCAAAGTTTTCTCCTTGTCCAAGCGCGGAAATAATCCCTCTGCCTTGCCGATGCGCTGGCCCGGCACGAGGTCGTCGAACGTGAGCGTGCGCAGATCCTGATCGGGTGCTCCGGCCAGGCCCAGCTGTCGCCACAAACGGTTGGCGCTTTCGGGCAACACCGGCGCCAACATCACCGCCGTGAAACGCAGCGTGCAATAGGCCGTGCGCAACACCGAGTCGAGCTCCGGCGACAACTGTTCGGCCAGCTCCCAGGGCTTGCGGTGTGCGATATGCCGGTCCATCTCGGCAATCAGCGCCCATACCGATTCCAGCCCGCGCGAGAACTGCCAGTGGGCAAACGCCTGCTGGAACTCGGCCAGCGTGGCCCCCGCGCGCGCGGCGATCGCGGCGTCAACCGGCGCCTCGGGCCGCGTTGGCGGCACAATGCCGTCGCGGTATTTCTCAATCATCGCCAGGGTGCGGCTGGCCAGGTTGCCCCAGCCGTTGGCCAAGTCGGAGTTGTAGCGCGCAATGAGCGCGGCGTGGCTGAAGTTGCCATCCTGCCCGAAGCTGACTTCGCGCAGCAGGAAGTAGCGCAGCGCATCGGCACCGATTACCTGCCGTATGGGCTCAGCCCGCAGCACGTTGCCCACCGACTTCGACATCTTCTGCTGATCAAACAGCAGCCACCCGTGCGCGACGATCCCGCGCGGCAGCGGCAAGCCCGCAGCCATCAGAAAAGCCGGCCAGTAGACGCAATGGAAACGCACGATTTCCTTGCCCACCAAGTGCGTCGCGGGCCACAACTTCCGCCAGCGGGCTTGATCGCCGGCGGCGGGCGATCCATAGCCGATACCGCTGAGATATCCGATGAGCGCGTCGAACCAAACATAGAGCACGTGCTTTTCGTCGCCCGGCACCGGGATGCCCCAGTGAATCGACGTGCGCGTAATCGAAACGTCTTTTAATCCGCTCTCGACGAAAGCGACAACCTCGTTGCGGCGCCCCTCGGGGCGAATAAAATCAGGCTGCTCGCGGTACAGAGCCAACAGCCGATCGGCAAACGCCGAGAGCTTGAAGTAGTAGTTGTCCTCGGTGACCTGTTCGGTCGGGCGCCCGCACACCGGGCACGGATCGCCCGCCTTGCCCTCGCCAACGAAGAGTTCGTCGGAGACACAGTACGGTCCGCTGTAGGTTCCCTTATAGATATAGCCATTGGCCTGCAGCTTGGCAAAAATATCGAGCACCGCGCGGGTGTGCCGCGCTTCCGTGGTGCGGATGAAGTAGGCGTACTCCAGCCCCATCGCATCCCACTGGCCGCGAAAGCGCGCCGCGATCCGGTCGGTGAACTCCTGCGCCGAAATGCCCGCTTGCTCCGCCGCGCGCTGGATTTTTTGCCCATGCTCATCGGTGCCGGTCAGGAAGGCAGCCTCCTCGCCAAGCTGGCGCTGGAAGCGCACCATCGCGTCGGCCACGATGGTCGAGTAGGCGTGGCCAAGATGGGGCTCGGCGTTGACGTAGTAGAGCGGCGTCGTCAGGTAGAACATGGCTGTGGGCGTATCAATAGTATATTCGGTAGGATGAAGCCCGTCCCGCCCGATCTCGCGGCCAAGCTCAATCTCGCTCCCCGATCGCGACTCTTCGTCCTGAACGCGCCGGCGGCGTTGTCCGTCTCCCAGAAATTGGCCGGCATTGAGGTGACTTCCGCATGGCCGCGCTCGGGTGAAGTGCGGCAAATACTGGCCTTCGTTACCTGCCTCGCCGAGGTCGAGGGTTATGCCGCGAAAATCGCCGAGCGCGCGGCGGCGGACGCGGTGGTCTGGTTCGCCTACCCGAAGGGCAGCTCGAAGCGCTACACCTGCGAGTTCAACCGTGACACCGGATGGCGGGCGCTTGGCGATAAGGGCTATGAGCCGGTTCGCATGATTGCCTACGACGAGGATTGGAGCGCGCTGCGCTTTCGCCGCGTTGAGTTCATTCGCACCATGACGCGCAAGCGCGCCATCTCGGCCGGCGGCAAGGCCCGGGTCCAGGCATGAGCTGGAGCGACCGGTGTGCAGTCGCCGCCGTCGGCGCTCTCTATGGCATAACCGCCTTGGCGGTGGCGGGCGCTTTCGCCCTCTCGCTGGGAAGCTGGCTCACCGCCACATTGATTCCCCGCCTCGCCTTTGCCGCAATGCTCGTGGTCATCGCGACCGCCGCGGTGGTCGCGCGCTGTTCGCAGGCGGCTAAGCCACGGCGCTGGGCGGTGCAAGCTTTCCGCTACTCGGGTTGGGGACCGCTCTTCTTGGGCGGCAACCTGGGTTTGGGTCTTTTAGGCATCTGGTGGAGCATCGTGACATTGGTCATGATGCCGAACCGCCGAGGCGGAAGTTTAGACCTCGAAGACAGCGTTCCATGTGCGCCCGACCGCCACCTCGCATTGCTGAAACTGGCCGCGGAATCAGCCGCAGCCGCGGGCAGCGCGGCGCCTCGCACCATCCACCTGATGCTCGACAGCACGGTCGTGACCCGGCGCCAGGACGCCGCCGCCGGGCTTTACGCGCTGGCGGTGCTAGAGCCCCAGCAACTGCGCGCCGCCTTCACTCGCAGTTTCGCCTTACATGGGAGCGGCAGCTTGGCCTGGCGCGTCCATGACCACTGCCGTCGGGCGCTGGGGCGCAAGAACGAAGCCGGCAAACTCGATTTTGCGAGCTATGTCTTTTTCCCGCGCCTGGCGTTGGGCCTGCTCCTGACCCGGCACGCCGCCAAGGCGCACGAAGCCCGCGCCGACAAGTTGGCCGCCGGCGCTTGGGGCGCCGCCGCGTTGGACTCGGCGCGCTCGCAACTCGGTGCGCTTGAGGAGATCGAGGGCCGGTACCATCGTGAGGCGGTTGCACCCGTGCTGCTGCTCGGCCGTCGTCCGCACCTGGTCGAGGGCTTGCGCCACTGGCTGGCCGGCACCAAGTCCGCGCCCTGCCCCGCGCCCGAGGCGGCGGCTCTGGCACTGGTCGATTCCCCCTGGGTGATCGAGGAACAACTGGTCAAGAATCTCGGCCTGCATCTCAAATCGCTGCCCTGGGAAGGCATCGCGCGCGAGCTCTACCTGAACACCTGGGAGACCGTCCTGGCCGAGCACGCCAACCACGTGCGCGGATGGACACCGCGAAATTTCCCCGAACTGTGCCGCGACCTCGACGCGGTTGGACGGCGGCTGCTCGACGACAAGGCCTTCGACTACAACCCCAGCCACCGCGCCCGCATGGCGGAAACCATACTCGGCATCGCGCTCGCCATGTGCCTGCGCCGCGCCGGATGGAACGTCTATGACCTTCCCGGCCAGCCGCTCTGGCTCGAAGCCCACGCCGAGCGCTTCGAGCCCTTCGCTCTGATCAGCGGCCTGCGCACCGGTGCCACGTCGCCCGAGGCGTTCGTCGAGTCCTGCGGGCGCGCCGGCATTCTCGACTGCGACCTAAGCGGGTCCGAGGCATGAACGGAATCACGCGATTCTGGCGCCGCATCAGCGACGGCATGGCGATCGAGGAACTGTGGCAACAGTTGCGCCGCGATACCACCTCGAGCTATCAACTTTACGCCCGCGACGCGCAAGTGGCGCTCTCACAACAGACGGCGCGCAAACGCCGGCGCGGATCGGTGATCGAGTTTCTCTGGGCCATCGTGCTCAAGATGTCGCCGCCCCGGCGCATTGTGCTGCTGGCCGCGGTGGTAATGTTGTTCACGACTTGGCTGCCGGTCGGGGTGTTGCTCGTGCTGGGGTTGCTGGCGCTTGAGGTCGCCGACCGTGTGGCGATGAAACGCGATCTCGAAATCGCCCGCGAGATCCAGACCTGGATGCTGCCCAAGGAGCCGCCGATGATGCCGGCGGGCACGGTCGCCTTCGCCAACATGCCGGCCAATACCGTGTCGGGCGATTTTTATGATGCCTTCTACCGCGCCGACCAGCTTTCGCTGCTCTTGACCGTGGCCGACGTCGCCGGCAAGGGACTGCCGGCGGCGATGCTCATGGCCACCTTCCAGGCCAGCCTGCGCACGCTCGCCGGCGAAGGGGTGCCACTCGCCGAGTTGACGCCGGCCCTCAATCGGTACGCCTGCGGCGCCAGTGCGGGAGGCACGCGCTTCACCACCGCCGTCGTGGCCGAGTTTGAGCCCGCCTCCGGGCGTCTGCGGTATTCGAACGCTGGCCATAATCCGCCGCTGCTGCTGCGCGCGAGCGGCGAGGTCGAGCGCCTGGAATTGGGCGGCGTGCCGCTCGGCATTCTGCCCGACGCCAGCTTCGCCTGCGCCGAAACGGCGCTGGCCGCGGGCGACGTGTTGTTGATTTTCTCCGACGGCGTGACCGAGTCGTTCAGCGAAGCCGGCGAGGAGTACGGCGAAGCCCGATTGATCGCCTCGCTCCGGCGGGCGCAGGCGTTGCCCGCGCTCGCGCTGCTGAACACACTGCTCGCCGACTGCTCTTATTTCCGCGGCGGCGCCCGCCAGCAGGACGACCTGACCTGCCTGGTGCTAAAGCTCGGCTAGCGCCCCTATTCGGGGTGATGGACGCCGGTAAATATATCCGTTAGGATGGTGTGATGCGATTCACCCGCGGCATGCTCCTGTTCGGCGTTGCGTTTACCCTGGCGGCCTGTGGCGGCGGTTCGGGGGGAAGTTATAGCGGCGGGGGTGGCGCCACACCGGCGCCGACGACGACGTTCTCTCCCACGTCGCTCACCTTCGCCAGCCAGACGGTGGCGACCACGAGCGCGGCGCAAACCATTACGCTGACCAATGGCGGCAACGCGGCCCTGACTCTTTCGGCGCTCGCCGCGAGCGGCGATTTCACCCAAAGCAACACTTGCGGCACAAGCCTGGCGGCGGGCGCCAATTGCACCATCTCGGTCACCTTCACACCCACCGCAAGCGGCGCCCGCACGGGTGCCATCACCGTTACCGACAATGCCGCCGGCAGCCCGCAAACGGTGACGCTCAGTGGGACTGGCGCCGTGGCGGCGGCCGGAATTCAAATATCGCCCTCCAGTTTGACCTTTGCGGCGCAGGCGGTGGGCAGCACCAGTGCGGCGCAGAACCTGACCGTGACCAACACGGGTTCGGCCGCGTTGTCGTTCACCTCGATCGCGGCGAGCGGCGACTT
>JANWLQ010000026.1 GCA_025450725.1 Terriglobales bacterium | reverse complement strand
GTGGTTTTGCCGCTCCCGTTGGGACCGGTGAGGCCGTACCGTTTGCCGGGCGTGAACCCGGTGGCAACGTCTTCGAACAGTATTTTGGCGCCGAAGCGCATGGTCACATGGCTTACTGAAATCATGGCAAGTTGAAGGGCTGTACCTCTAGATTATCACGCCCAACTCGCCAGCTCGCGCACGCTCAGGTTGCCGCCGCACAGCACGAGCACCAGGTGTCCATCCTTCGTCAGCCGCGGTTTCAGCCGCTCCGCCGCTGCCAGCGTGCACGAGGCCGCCGGCTCGGTCAGGACTTTCGCCCGCTCCAGCAAAAACTTCACCGCGCTGATCGCCTCCGCGTCGCTCACCACCTCGAGTCCGTCCAAATATTTCTGGGCAACGCCCAGCGTAAACTCCGACGCCGACGGCGCCCCCAGCGTCCGCGCCACCGACGTCATCTTCTCCAGCGTCACCGGATGCCCCGCCTTCAGCGCCAGTGACATGCAATGCGCCCCCTCGGTCTCAACTCCCCAAACCCGCGCTCCCGGTTTCGATTCCTTCACTGCCACCGCCACGCCCGACATCAACCCACCGCCCCCCACGCTGACAATTACATCCGTCAATTCCGGAACATCCGCCACCATCTCCAGCCCCACCGTCCCCTGCCCGGCGATGATGTCGAGGTCGTCAAACGGATGCGCCATAATCCATCCCTCTTTCACCGACGCCGCCGCCCGCGCAAATCCCTCCGTATGGTTCTCCACCAGCACCAACTCGCCCCCGTAACCCCGCGTCGCATTCAAATAGTTCTCCGGCGTATCCCGCGGCATAATGACCCGGGTCTCGAGCCCCAGCACGCTGCCGACGTAGGCGACCGCCTGCCCATGGTTGCCGCCGCTAACCGCGACCACGCGGCTCCCCTTGGGAAGCCGCAGCATTTTATTAAGCGCCCCGCGCACCTTAAACGCCCCGGTCTTCTGAAAAATCTCCAGCTTGAGGTAAACGTTCGTCCCCAGCCGCTGGCTCAACGTGGACGACCGCGCCACCGGCGTCCTCGTTATATAAGGGCGAATCCGCTCCGCCGCCGCCTTAATCTGCCCCAGTGAAAGTTCCTGCATTGTCAACCTCTTGCTCGCGCCGGCTGCCGCGCCGCAAAAAAACTAAGCGCCGCCACGGCGGTGATGATCGCCTGCGAACTGACGCAGTAAAGACACCAGACCTGCAGCACCCGCCACTCCACATAGGTAAACCGCAGCGAAAACGCAAATCCCGCCAGCGCCAGCCAAAACAAAAACCATGGGGCCCGTCCCACCAGCGCGATCAGGAGCACATACCCCAAGACCCCGATCAGCGCCACCGGAATCCCATGCAGCACCGCAAACGGACTGTGATTTACGATCCCGCAATCCCAGGTCGCATTGATCTGGCACGGCGAGGTCCCGGTGTTCAAATGTTCCCCATACGCCAGCGCCGCCACGAGCACTCCCGCCAGGCAGCAGGCGATAATCACCGCATGTAACACCTTCAAACCCATACCCGCGAGTATATCCTGCCGGCCTTTACCCACCGCGCGTCTCACGCCATAGGTTGCTTCAATGAATTTCGCCCTGTATGCTGACCCGATGCGACGCAATCTGACGCTGGCCGTCTTCGTGATCTGCTCTCTCACCCTCGCCGCCTCCGCCCAACTGCGCTGGCGCGAAATCGGCCCCCTCCGCGCGGGCCGCACCCACGCGCTCGCCGGCGTCCCCTCGCAACCCAATGTCTTCTACATCGGCGCCGTCAACGGCGGCGTCTGGAAAACCACCGACGCCGGCGAAACCTGGCAGTCCATCTTCGACTCACAGCCCTCCGGCTCCATCGGCGCCCTCGCTGTCGCGGCCTCCGATCCCAACGTCGTCTATGTCGGAAGCGGCGAAGGCCAGCCCCGCCCCGACTTATCGGTCGGCGACGGTATGTACAAATCCACCGACGCCGGCGCGACTTTCACTCATCTCGCCGACCTGCGCGACGGACAGCAGATCGCCAAAATCGTGGTTGATCCACACAACCCCGACCGCCTCTTCGTCGCCGTCCTCGGTCATCCCTTCGGGCCCAACTCCGAGCGCGGTATCTACCGCTCCACCGATGGCGGCGCAACGTTCCAAAAAGTCCTCTACAAAGACGAAAACACCGGCGCCATTGAGGTCGTTCTCGACCCCAACCACCCTCAAATCGTTTACGCCGGCCTGTGGGCCGACCGCCAGGGACCATGGGAAAACGCCGCCTGGACCGGCACCACCGGCGGCCTGTTCAAGTCCACCGACGGCGGCGACCACTGGACTCAACTCACCCAAGGTCTCCCCGGCGGCACCATGAAAGTCGACAGCCTCGCCGTCGCCCCCACCGACTCCAGCCGCCTGTACATGCCTATCACAGCCAGTGGCGGTGTCGGCGGCTTCTTCCGCTCCGACGATGCCGGCGCGAGTTGGACGCGCGTCTATTCCTATCCCCACATGCAAGGCGGCGAGCAAATCGTTGCCGTGGATCCGAAAAACCAGGACGTCGTCTACGACGCCACCCAAACTACATGGAAATCCACCGACGGCGGCCGCTCCTTCACCGGCTGGCGCGGCTCCCCCGGTGGCGACGACTACCAAAACATTTGGATCAACCCGAACAATGGCTCGATCGTCGCCCTCGCCAGCGACCAGGGCGGCATCGTCACCGTCAACGGCGGCGCCACTTGGAGCCAGTGGTACAACCAAGCCACCGCCGCCGTCTACCACGTCACGGTTGACAACGAGTTCCCCTATCGCGCCTGCGGCGGCCAGCAGGATAGTGGTTCCGCCTGCGTTCTCAGCCGCAGCGATTACGGACGCATCACCTTCCACGACTGGGAACCGGCCGGCATCAGCGAGTACGGTTATGCCGCGCCCGATCCGCTCGACCCCAACATCGTCTATGGCGTCGGCCAGAGCGAAGTCTCTCGTTACGACCGACGCACCGGCCAAATCGCCGAGGTAACTCCGGTTCCCGTTCGCGACGGCACCTGGCGCACCATCCGCACCATGCCGCTCGAGTTCTCCCCGGTGGATCCCCATCTTCTTCTCTTCGGCGCCAACCGCCTCTATCAGACCCGCGACGGCGGCGCGCATTGGGATCTCATCAGTCCCGACCTCACCCGCAAGACTTGGACCGTGCCCGCCAGCGTCGGCATCTTCACCTCGCAACCCAATGCTCAACCAACGCAGCGCGGTGTGATCTACGCCCTCGCTCCCTCGCCGCTCCACCTCGCCACCATCTGGGCCGGCACCGACGACGGATTGATCCAGCTCACGCAAGATGGCGGCAAAACCTGGAAAGACGTAACTCCGCCCCAGCTACAACCTTGGTGGAAAGTCTCCATCCTCGACGCCGGTCATTTCGATCCGCTCACCGCCTACACCGCCATCAACACTCTGCGCCTTGACGACCTCCGCCCCCATCTCTACAAAACCCATGACGGCGGCAAGACTTGGACGGAAATTGACCGCGGCCTTCCTCCCGATGAACCCACCGACGTCATCCGCGAAGATCCCAAACAAAGAGGCCTGCTCTACGCCGGCACCGAAACCCAGGTCTGGGTCTCCTTCGACGACGGCGCCGATTGGAGCTCGCTGCGCGAAAACATGCCCGCCGTCTCGGTGCGCGACCTTCAGGTGAAGGACGACGACCTCGTCGCCGGCACGCACGGCCGCGGGTTCGAAATCCTCGACGACGTCACCCCGCTTCGCCAGCACGCCGCCGCCCAAGCCGCGCAGGGCGCATACCTCTATGCGCCCGAGCGCGCCACCCGCGTCCGTTGGGATATGAATCCGCCCACCCCGTGGCCGCCCGAAATGGCCGCCGGCGAAAACCCTCCCGACGGCGCCATCATTGACTACAACCTCAAGCAGCCGGTCACCGGCGTGCTCACGCTCGAAATTCACGACGCCTCCGGCGCCCTGGTCCGCCGCTATCGCAGCGATGACCCGCCGCCTGCCCCCATCGTCAACCCCACCTGGCCCAAATATTGGGATCGCCCCTTCGCCCCGCTCTCGACCGCCTCCGGCGCCCAACGCTTCGTTTGGGATTTGCATTACGCCCCCGTGGCCGGAATGACAACCGAACTCGACGACTCCGAAGCCGTCCCCCACGATACTCCTCGCATTCCCACCTCACCCTGGGTCCTGCCCGGAAACTACACCGTCAGGCTGCTGGTCAACGGCAAGACCCTCACCCAGCCGCTCGTCGTCCGCATGGATCCCCGCGTCAAGACCACGCCCGCCGCCTGGGCGGAACAATTCCGCGTCTCCAAGCAGCTCTACGACGACGAACAAAAAGTCGGCCGCGGAACTCTTCAAACCGAAATGGCCGCCCTGCAGCGCGCCATTCAAAACTCCGATATCCCGCCGACCGCCGCTCAAACCGCCGCCGCCGCCAAGTTCCATATGCAGGCGGGCGGCCAGCCCTGACTCGCTACAATAAAAAATATGGCCGCTCTTATTGACGTAATCAACTTCAAGCGCAAGCTCTTCTTCGAATTCGAGAACACCCCCTTCGTCTGCCTCGACAAGGACATCTCCACCCCCACCGCCCGCGGCGGCCAGACACTGGTGCGCATCAAAATGCGCAACCTCCTCACCAACGCCGTCTCCGAGAAGACGTTCAAGGCGGGCGAAAAATTCAAGGAACCCGATCTCGATACAGTCCCCGCCGCCTACCTCTATAGCGATGCCGACGCATCGTATTTCCTGGACCAGCAATCCTTCGAAACCTTGTCGTTGAGCGCCGCCCAAGTGGGCGACGCGCTCGACCTATTGCTCGAAGGCGCCATCGTCCAGATTGAAAAGTCCAACGGCAACCCCATCGGACTTGAAATGCCCATGCACGTGGAGTTGGTCGTAACCGAAGCCGAACCGACCGTGCGCAACGACGCCGGAGGCGGCGTGACCAAGGCGGCGAAACTCGAAACCGGCGCCGAGATCCGCGTCCCCATGTTCGTCAAGGCGGGCGACAAGATCAAGGTCATCACCGAAACCCGCGAGTTCCACAGCCGCGTCTAGCGCGGCCGGGCGCGATGGCTCGCGTCCAACAGCTCAACTACATGGAATACCCGCCCCGGTAGCGCGCTCGCAAGCTGCATTTGGCATCCCGGATTCGCCGTCACCACAATCTCGGCCCCGCTCGCGGCGATTACGTTGAGCCGGTCGGCCAGCAACGCCCGCGCGATCTCCGGCTGCTTAAGGTTGTAGGTGCCCGCACTTCCGCAGCACTGATCGCTTCGCTCCATCTCCCGAAGTTCCAGCGATGGAATCGTCGCGAGCAGCGCCCGCGGCGCGTTTCTAATCCCCTGTCCATGCGCCAGGTGGCACGGATCCTGGTACGTCGCCGTAACCGGCAGCGGGCCCAGCAGCTCCGTCCGCGGCCCCAGATCGTCAAGAAATTCGGTGACGTCATTAATCTTCCGCGCCACTCGCTGTGCCCGCGCCTCCCACTCCGGCTCGCCCTCAAACAAATCGGCATACTCCTTCAACGTCGCGCCGCACCCCGCCGCATTCACCACCACGGCATCAACGGATGCCAGCGCCGCTTCCAGCTTTACGACGTTTTCCCGCGCCAACGCCCGCGCGAACTCCCGCATCCCGCTGTGTACATGCAGAGCCCCGCAGCAACCCATCTCTTCGATGACGGTTACGTCGCATCCCTGCCGCCGCAGCACCCGCACCGTGGCCGCGTTGAGCTCGGGCAGCAGCACCCGCTGCGCGCATCCGGGGAAAAAAGCAACCCGCGCCCGCACCGGCCCTGTGACCTCTCCGTCGTAACTCTCACCGCCTGCGATCACCGGGCTCAACCCCTCCGCTTCCGCCAGTCCCATCCACTCCAGCAATCCCGACCGCCGCGCCACCGCCTGCAATCCCGACCGCTGATAAAAACGGAGTAATCCCGCCGCCCGCCGCACCCGCGCCGGATAGGGAAGTACCCGCTCCAGCAAAAACCGCTCCAGCCACGAGGGTCGCGCCGTCGCCACCCGCGTCCGCTCGATAATCGCCCCGTACGGAACCCCCGACGGACAAGCGCTGACGCACGCCCTGCAATCCAGGCACCGGTCCATGTGCAGCGTGAAATCACCCTCAATCGCAAGCTCCCCGCGATCCGCCAGCTCCACCTGATAAATCCGCCCCCGAGGCGAATCCATCTCCTCGCCCAACACCCGGAACGTCGGGCACGCGTTGAGGCAGAGCCCGCAGCGCACGCACCGCTCGACATCTCCCGCCCGTAAATCCAGTAAGCCGGCCTTACTCACAGCCGTCACCATGAAAACGATTCAGCGGATCAAGCTCAGCCTTCAGCTTCCGTTGCAGGTCCCGGGCCACCGCGTCACTCGCCTCGCCCGCCCGCACGCCGCTCCGCCGCGCCGCCAATTTGATCCCCGCATCAAAGCTCACATCCACCCCGCCTTGGGCCATCGCCCGCAGCTCCGCCCGGCACCGCTCCAGCACTCGCTCGCTGCCCGCGCACCGCACCTGCACCCGGCTCCCGGCCTCCCCCTCAATCGCCAGCGGACGCAGGGGCGAGTGCAAGATCCGCCGTCGCAACGCCAGCTCCCGCTCCCCGCTCAGCCCCGAAAAGGTCGCCACCAACTCGTCCTGCGGCAAGGGGAAAACCTTGAAGTTCACTCCCGTAATAATCCCGAACCCGCCCCGCGCCCCGATCGCCAATTTCATCCAGTCATAACCCGCGACATTCTTCACCACCCGCCCGCCGCTGTGCACCAGCCGCGGCCCTTCTTCCGTCATCGCAATCATCTCCATCCCGATCGTGAAATCCCGCACAGTGCCAAACCGCGGCCGCAGCGGCCCCGACAGGTGCTGCGCCAAAATCGCTCCCAGCGTCGTCCGCTCCGCATCGGCGACATCGAGCGGCACGAACTGTCCCTCTGCCGCTAAAACACGGTTCAACTCCCCCGCCGTCATGCCCGCGTCGCATCCCACCGTCAAATCTCCCGGTTGATAAAACCGCACCGCGCGCAACCGGCGCAAATCCAAATGCACATGCCCGCAGCCGCTCGATCGCCTACAGCTCACCCCCCGCGCGCCGGCCTCCGCCACCGTCGCCAAAGCCTCCTCGATGCTCTGCGCCGCGACCGTCACAACCCCTCGCGATAGAGCGCCGCATCCGCCCGAATCTCGGTGCACGCATGAAAGGCCGGAATCATCTTGTTCGGATTCAAGCCTCCGTCCGGGTCAAACGCCCGTCGCATCCGCCGCATGAAATCCAGATCGTCGTCCGAAAAAATCAGCGGCATTAAATCCTGCTTCTCGATCCCGACGCCGTGCTCCCCGGTGATCGAGCCGCCCGCCTCGACGCACGCCGCCAGAATCTCCCGGCTCGCCGCCAGCGCCCTCGGCAACTCCCCCGCCCGCTCGTCAAAAAACACCAGCGGATGCAAATTTCCGTCGCCGGCATGAAACATATTGCCCACCGGAAATCCGTGCCGCGCCCCAATCTCCTCAATGCGCTCCAGCACCCGCTTGATCTGCGTCCGCGGTATCACCCCGTCCATGACGTAGTTATTCGGGCTGATCCGTCCCATCGCGCCGAACGCCGTCTTGCGCCCCTTCCACAACAACTCTCGCTCCGCCTCGTTCGCCGCCAGCCGCACCTCCCGCGCCCCCGCTTGAACACACGCTTCCCGAATGCGCTCGGCATCCTCCTCCGTCTCCTCCCGCAAACCCTCGACCTCGATCAGTAACACCGCCGCCGAGTCCAACGGATACCCCGCGTGCGTCGCCGCCTCAATCGCCCGCAGCGAAAATCCATCCATCATCTCCAGCGCCGCCGGTGTAATCCCGCACGCCGTAATCGCGCTCACCGTGTCCGCCGCCTGTCCCACGTCGTTGTAAATCGCCAGCAGCGTCGCCACCGACTCCGCCCGCCGCGTCAGTTTGATCGTGATCGCGGTGATGATTCCCAGCGTTCCCTCCGAGCCCACCATCAGCCCGGTCAAATCCCATCCGCCATCGTCCACCGAAAGCCGCGCCACCTCGCCCGACGCCAGCACCACCTCCAGCCCGAGCACATGGTTCACCGTCACCCCATGCAGCAGCGTGTGCGGACCGCCGCTGTTCTCCGCCGCGTTCCCGCCAATCGTGCACGCTCGCTGGCTCGACGGGTCGGGCGCGAAATAAAAACCTGTGGCCGCGATCGAAGTCGAAAACTCAAGGTTCACCACGCCCGGTTCCACCACTGCCCGCCCAAGTTCGGTGTCCACCTCGAGCACCCGCCGCATCCGGTTCAGCGACAACACCACCCCGCCCTCGCGCGCAATCGCTCCCCCGCTCAGCCCCGTACCCGCGCCCCGCGCGATAATCGGCGCGCCATGCGCCCGAGCGGCTTTCACTATGGCGACGACTTCGTCCCGCGTTTGGGGAAACACCACCAAATCCGGCAGCGCCCGGTCCACGCCCCCGTCGTACTCATACAGTCTCCGCCCCAGCGTATCGGCGAGCACGTTCTCCTCGCCCACCACTGCCGCCAGCGCGCCCTGAAGCTTCAAGTCCATAGTCCCACCAATGCCTCGCTCACTCGCTCAATTGTAATATCCTCGACGACCCGCTCCGCCCGCACCGCCACCACCCGCCCCGGCGCAACCGCCACTGGATCGAACGCCGGTATCTCCCCTAACGTAAGCACGCTCGCCCCCACCGCCGCCGCCACATGCGAAGGTCCGGTTGCGTTCGTCACCACCACCCGGCAGCGCGCCAGCGCCGCCGCCAACTGGGCAATCGCCAACCCCCGCCAAATCCGTACCTCCGGAATGCCAGCAAAGTGCGCCAACATCGCCTCGTCTTCTTCCGGACCGGCAAACACCGCCACCGGCGCCCGCCACCCCCGCACCAAGTCCGCGAACCTGTCCGCCGGCCACCGCCTTCCCGCATTCCCCGCCCCCGGGCAAATCCCCAGCACCGCCTCTCCGCCCGCCCACGCCACGAACTCCGCAACCCCGGCCGTCGGAAACAATCGCGGCGTCAGGTCGTTCACCGTAATTCCCAGAGGTTCCAGCACCCGGCAGTACCGTTCTACCAGGCGCGCGTCGGGATCATCCGCCGGCGGCGGATGCGTAATCAGCCGCGGCAGTGATCGCGTCGGCCGCAGCATCGCCACCCGCTTCCTTACCCCTCCCACCCACGCCAACAAGTTGGTCTCGTGAAACGAATGCAAGTCCACCGACAAATCGAAATGCCGCCGCCGCACTTTCACGACCAGCCCCGCAATTTCGGGCAACGCGGCGGTTCGCCTCGCCTTCCATCGCGCCCGGTCGGCCACCCATACATCCTCAAATCCCGCCATGCGAAAAATTTCATGGCCGCCCCGCGCCGCCAGCACCGTCAACTCCGCCTCCCCGTAATGCGCGCGCAACGCGAGCGCCGCCGGCAGCGCCATCACCGAATCCCCCAACTGCCCGAAATGAATCAGCAAGACGCGTTTCATACCAGCGACAGACCGCCATCCACCACCAACGTCTGTCCCGTCAGAAACGCGTTACACGTCGCCAGGTACCGCACCGCGCCCGCAACATCCTCCGAAGTTCCCGCCCGCTGCAGTGGTGTCCGTTCCCGCATGTGCTCCTCCCACTCCGTCAGCTCGTCGCTAAATACGATCAACCCCGGCGCCACCGCGTTCACCTGGATCTCCGGCGCCAGCGCCCGCGCCATCGCCCGCGCCAGGTGCGCCAACCCCGCTTTTGAAGCGCAGTAATGCGCGTGCGTCGGAAACGCCCGCACCGCCCCTACCGAGGTCAAATGAATGATCCGCCCCCGCCCCGCCCGCCGCAGATGCGGCACCGCTTCCCGGCTCATCGCAAACGGCGCGGTGAGATTCGTCGCCATCATCTCATCCCATTGCGTGTCGGTGATGTGCTCAAACTCGGCCGCCTCATAGCGCCCCGCGTTGTTCACCAAAATGTCGAGCCGCCCCAGCTTGCCCACAATCGCCGCCACCGCCGCCGCTGCCGCGCCCGGCTCCCGTAAATCGCTCCGCCACCCCCAGGCCCGCACCCTCAACCCCGCCAACTCCTGTTCCAGCGCGCGCGCTTCTGCCTCTGACAGCCGGTAGGTGAATCCGATATCCGCCCCCGCTCGCGCCAGTTCCAGCGCAATCGCGCGCCCGATCCGCCGCGCCCCGCCCGTCACCAGCGCCACCTGACCGCGCAGCGGAAATTCTTCGCTTCCCATACCTGATGCTAAACCACTTCCTTCTATGCAATACTGCCCCATTGCCGGAGCTATCTCCTATGACCACCACCCGTACACTTACGTTGATTCTCGCCGCGTAGGCCGCCTCGCTCGCCGCCCAGCAAACCGCGCCGCCCACCGCCGCCGCCTCGCTCGTTTTCCAGCGCACCGGCCCCAACTACGACCTCGCCGCCCGCTGGACCTCGGCCAAGGTTGACAAACTGGTCTTCGACACCTCCGTGACTCCCCACTGGTTTACGACCAGCGACAAGTTCTGGTACAGCTACAAAACCTCGACCGGC
>JANWLQ010000025.1 GCA_025450725.1 Terriglobales bacterium | reverse complement strand
GCGAGCAACGCCGTCTTGCCTTGACGGTACTGCTCGGTTTGCCGCGGGTTGGCGGCGATGACCTGGTCAATCAGCGCTTCGAGCGCGCTCGGGTCGGAGATCTGGCGCATACCCAAGTCGGCGACCAACTGGCGCGGCGGATGGCCTTGAGCCGCCATGGCGGTAAACACGTCTTTCGCCATTTTGCCGGAGATGGCGCCTTCGTCAATTAAGGCCACCAGCTCGCGGATGTGTTCGGGCCGCACCTTGGACTGCGACAGCTCGCCGCCCGACATCTTGAGCGAGGCCATGAGGTCTCCCATCACCCAGTTCGCGACGGCCTTAGGATTGGCGCCGCCCTCAGCCGCGCGCTCGAAATAGCCGGCCAGCTCGCGGCTGCTGCTGAGCACCTGGGCATCGTATTCCGTGACCCCGTACTGAGCCACTAACCGCTGGCGCTTGGCGTCGGGCAGTTCGGGCAGTGACGCCGCGACCGAGGCGCGCCACGCCGGGCTCAGATCGAGCGGCGCCAAATCGGGCTCGGGAAAATAGCGGTAATCATGCGCCTGCTCCTTGCTGCGCATCGGCGCCGTTGTGCCCTCGGCAACTTGAAAGAGGCGCGTTTCCTGGATGATGCGTCCGCCCGAGGAGAGCACCCCGGCCTGGCGCTCGATTTCATATTCCAGCGCGCGCTGCAGATAACGGAACGAGTTCAGGTTTTTGACCTCGACCTTGGTGCCGAACTTCTCCACGCCGCGCGGACGGATGCTGACGTTGGCGTCGCAGCGCAGGCTGCCCTCCTCCATGTTGCAGTCGGAGACCTCCAGGTACAGCATGATCTGTTTCAGCCGGGTGAGGTACTCGAACGCCTCCTCGGGCGTGCGCAGGTCGGGCTCGCTGACGATCTCCACCAGCGGCACGCCGGCGCGGTTGAGATCAACGAACGAGCTGGCCGCGGCGGCGCCGCCGGTCTCTTCGTGAATGTTCTTGCCCGCATCCTCTTCCAAATGCAGGCGGGTGATGCCGATGCGCTTGCCGCCGATGTCGAGCCATCCGTGTTCGGCCAGCGGGCGGTCGTACTGGCTGATTTGGTAGCCCTTGGGCAGGTCGGGATAGAAGTAGTTCTTGCGGGAGAAAATCGAGCGCTCGTGCACCTCGGCGTTCAAGCCCATCGCCGCGCGCATCGCCTTGTCCACCGCCGCGCGGTTGAGCACCGGCAGCGCCCCCGGCAGGCCCAGGCACACCGGGCAGGTGAGGCTGTTGGGCGCGGCCCCGAAGCGGTTCGCGCAGGCGCAGAAAATCTTGGCGCGCGTATTCAACTGCACGTGCACTTCGAGGCCGATCACCGGTTCATATTCCGTGGTGGCGCGCGTCTCGGTCACTGGCGAAACTGGCATGGGATCAATGTTAGCGTTTTTTGGAGGACGACAGCCCGCGCCAGTGCTCGCAGGCCACAATCGAATTGCCGGGATTGGCGTTGTCGTACTTGACCTGCACCGGCCAGCCCGGTATCCAGCTTTCAGGGTCGAACTCAACCGGCACCAAATGCAGCGCCTGGGAGACCTGGTAGGTGACGCCCCCAACTTCGTACTGGTAGACCAGCGTCGGCGGCAATCCCTCCGGGTGGTCAATCAGGTCGAGAATCTCGCCGTTCGCGAGGCGGCCCACGGCGTGGATGCGCAACCGGCGCGCGCACTCGACTTGGTCGGCGGTGGGGCGGCGCCAGCGGCGAACCAGAATCAGCGCGGCGGCGAGCGCGGCGACGAAGCCGGCGATGGCCACAACTAGGTTGCGCGACATCGGTTCACCAGCTTGCCGACGCCGGCAATCGAGACTTCAACCATGTCGCCATCGCGCAGCGGGCCGACGCCGGCCGGAGTGCCGGTGGCAATGATGTCGCCGGGCTCGAGCGTCATGACCGCCGTAATCGCGGCGAACACCTGCGGCAGGCTGAAAATGAAGTCGCACGTGTGGCCCCGCTGCCGCAGCTCGCCGTTGACGCGCGTCTCGATCGTAAGGTCGGACGTGTCGGTCGAGGCCACCACCACCGGACCGATCGGGCAAAAGGTGTCAAACCCTTTGGCGCGCGTCCATTGCGGGTCGCTGTTTTGCAGGTCGCGGGCGGTAACGTCGTTAACGCAGGTCAACCCGAATATATAGGGCCGAACGTCGGCGTCGGCCGCCAGCTTGCGGCAACGGCGGCCGATGACAATTCCCAACTCGCCCTCGTGCTCGACCTGGTTCGAAAGCGGCGGCAGCTCGATCTCGCCGCCGGGGGCGAGCAGCGACGACGGTGGCTTCAGAAAAAAAAGCGGTGTGGTCGGCACGGGAGGGCCCAACTCCTTGGCGTGTTCCCTGTAGTTGCGGCCGACGCAAACGATTTTCGTCGGCTGGCAGGGCGGCGCCAGCGCGGTCATCGCCAGCGGCAGGCGCTCGATCGTCGGGTGCGGCCCGCACGGCCGCGTCGGATCAAAGGGCGAGCCGGTGAATACCTGAATCCAATCGCCGTGAAGTTGCCCCCAGTGGTACTGCCCTTCATCAAAGAATCGGACCCAGGTTGTTGCCATAAATGGTCGTTACTTATGCGGGATTGTGGGTGGCGCCGGTTTTTTCTTGTCGTCGGGCTTGGGCGTGTCCGGCACCGCCTGCACCGAAATAATACGCGAGGTCGAGCGGAACTGTTTGTAATTCTTGAATTGGATCACCATCCGCATGGGCACGGGCAGGGTTCCCTGGCCGCCGGGAATTGAACCTTGCATGAGCGTGTAGACCGGGAACCAATATTTGCCGTCCACCTCTTGCCGCCAAACCTGAAACGGCAAAAACGTGTTGGTCGGGTTGCCGTGCTTGTCGTATTCGTTGGGTACAACCCGGCCGTCGCTTTTCACAATCATTAAGTCTTTGTCGTCTACATAGACCTTGCCGTCAAAGTAGCGGTGGCCCTTGACGATTTCCTTGGGGCTCATGCTGAACACGTAGGCGGTGATCTGATCGAGCGGCTCGTGATCCACGTAGGCCACGTTGTATTGCGGCAACTCGTCCACCGAGACGGTGTACATATTCATGTTGAACATGTCGGTCAGATCTTCCTCGGTCATGGACACCCGCTGCAGCGTCGGCTGCGGGCAGAAGGTGCATTGAATCGTGCGGCTGCCGTCGGGGTTAAAGGCGACATCGTTGGTTTGCTCGAACTGCCCGCCGGCGGGATTGCCGGAGTCATCGAGCTCCTGCATCAGAATGGATTCGGTGTAGATGTAGTTGTTCTTCAGCAGGTCGCGGAAGGTGCGCTCCTTGCTGGTAAATGTCTGAATAATGTGTTGGATTTGGTCGGCCGTCGGATCGGGCAGCTTCACCACCGGCTTCGTCGGGGCCGGCGCAACGGCCGGCGCGCTGGGGTCAACATTTTGTGTCGAACCCACGACGAATGCGCCGTTGTTGTTCGAATTGGGCGGCAATGTTTTCAACTTCGGCGGCGTCTGCGCTGCTGCTCCAACAACCAGGCTGCCGGCCAAGCCCATGAACAATGCCCAAGAAATCCACCGCATACCGCCTCCTGCTCGAATACCCTGCTTAATACAATGCTACACGCAGCCGTATAATTCAGAGATGTTTCGTCTCGCCCTGACGAGTCTTTTTCTTGCCGCCTCCGTTCCCGCAATGGCCAGCCACGCCACCTTTATTCGCCCGGTGCAGCAAACGATTCCAGCCGCCGGCATCACGCAGGTCGCGCTTGAAAACCTGGTTGGGCCGATCTCGGTGCAGACCAGCGCGGAAGGGCCGATTCAGCTCGTCGTCCTCATTCATTCCGGGGGCGCCGACGATGCCTTCGCCCGAGCGCTTTCGCAGCAATTGAACTTTACGGTTAAGAATGAAAACGGGCAGCTACGCATTATCGGCAACTACCCGCTC
This sequence comes from Terriglobales bacterium, assembly GCA_025450725.1. Classification (GTDB taxonomy): domain Bacteria; phylum Acidobacteriota; class Terriglobia; order Terriglobales; family SCQP01; genus SCQP01. The sequence goes on along the minus strand of JANWLQ010000025.1, from coordinate 5,839 downwards.
GAACATTTCCGCGACTATGGCTACCCGCACATGCGCGGCATCATGGGCATCCACGGCACCACAAGCAACGAATACGACGGCAAGAAAGTGTTCATTCACGATGTCGGCAGCAAGAAGGCGGTCGAGTTGTGGGCCGAGGTGCGCCTCACGGTGCCGGCGAACATCAATATCGCCATTCGCAATACCTACGGCGACGTCGAGCTGCGCGGGGGCGGCGACGCGGCCAGCACGGCCACGCTCGACGGCTTCACCGATGTGGGCGACTTCAGCGTGTATCGGCCGGTGTGGGGCACGCTCAAACTGCAGAGCGACTACGGCAAGGTCGAATTCACCGATGGCCTCGGCGTCGGCAAGGACATTTACGTCAACACCGACGTGGGCGGAACCTATCTTGATCTGCCCCCCCAGGCGCAGGGCAAGATTATCGCCCACAAAGATCTTGGTTTTCTCCACAACGATGTGTCGGCCGCGAAATTTACCAAGGACGCCGACGGCAACTCAGTGCTGCAACTGGGCGACGGCGCCGGGCCCAGCGTGCACATTGAAATGAGCGTCGGCAGCCTGCACCTGCAAACCGTAGGCGGCGGCAATTAGCGTCGAATCAGGCGCTCGCCGCGATTACCGCGAAGCATCCGGCGCGCCAGACTACGTCCGCGGTAAAACCCGCTCGGATGAGCAGCGCCAACTCGGTCGCCAGCGGTAGATAGAAGTCTTCGCGCCGCCAGCGCCGGAACCAGCGCTCGGTTTCAGAGGCGCTGAAACTCAAGCGCATGTGGGCCCGCCAGGCGGCGAACTGAGCCCGCGCCAACGCCACGTCCGTCGCCGGGCAACAGTCGGCGATGACGAGCCGTCCGCCCTGCGCCAGGGCGCCGCGGCAGCGGCGATAGAGCGCGAGTTTCGCCCGCGGCGTGGGCACGTGATGCAGCGCGAGCGAGGCGACAATGGCGGTCGCGCGCGGCAGCGCCACCCGGGTAAAATCCCCGGTCACGAACTTGGGCGCAGGCCCGAGGCGGAGGCGCGCGAGGCGCAGCATGGCTTCATCGGTATCAATGCCAACCAAGGCTCGGCCGCGGCCTCGCGCGCGGCAGCGTTCCAATAGCGCGCCGGTGCCGATGCCGAGATCAACCAGAAGCCCCCGGCCCGCCCCGGCCGCCTCGGCGGCGGCATTCAGCATCAGCTCGTAATGGGGGATGAATTGACGAATCAATTCATCGTAATTGGCCAGGTCAATTCCCAAATGCGCGGCGACGCCCATCCCGTTAATGATATGCTGCCGCCGTATGCGCCGTGTACTCCCGCTGCTCTTCACCGCCGCCCTGGCCGCCGCCTTGGCCTTCGGACAGCAATCGCGCGCGCCGCGCCCAGCGCCGGAAGCCGCCGTGCGCGGCGTGCTTGCGGCGCAGACCGCCGCCTGGAACCGGGGCGACATCCCCGGTTTTATGCAAGGCTATTGGAAATCACCGCTGACCCAGTTCATCGGCTCGAGTGGCGTCACGCTCGGCTGGACCACCGTCCGCGACCGCTACCTGAAAAACTACCCCGACGCCGCCGCGCGCGGGCAACTCACCTTCTCCGACCTGACCATGACCGTGCTCTCGCCCGACGCCGTCTATGTGCTCGGACGTTTTGATTTGCGGCGCGCCCACGACCAGCCGCATGGCGTGTTCACGCTGCTGTTCCGGCGCTTTCCCGAAGGCTGGAAGATCGTTTCCGACCACTCGACGGGGACGCCGTGAGCCCGCCCGCGGTCAACGCCATCGTGGCCATGATCCGCGTCGCCGATGTCATGGCATCGGCGGCGTTTTATCGCAATCTCGGTTTTGAGATCGGCAATGCCGTGCCGCGCGAATGCCCTCCCTATCACTGGGCCTGGCTCTACCAGCCGCTGGCGCCAAACTGGAAAACCGGAGCCAACTTAATGTTGGTATCGGGCGAGGTTCCGGGAACGGTTGCGAGCCGCGCCCATACCGTTGTTTTTTACATTTATGTTCCCGACCTCTCGTCGCTGCACGACGATTTGTTGGCCAAGGGTTTCCGACCCGGTGCCATCGCCCATCCTGAATACCTGCCCGCGGGCGAATTCCGGATTGAGGATCCGGACGGGTATACCCTCATGATCGCGCAATCAGCACAAGACTCGCCATAGGGATATGCTGGTGCAATGCGGAAGACTCTCGTTGGCATCGCAATAACGTTCGCTCTGGCTACCCCGTCCTGGGGACAGCAGGAGGCGGTGGTCACCGTCCTGAATAACAACAACGCTCCGGTCACCGGCATCACCTCGGCGCAAGTGAGCGTCGAACAGGGCGGCCATGCCGATGCCGTCACCGCGATCACCCCGCTCCAGGGGCAGGCCGGACGAATCGAGATGTTTCTGGCGCTCGATGAGGACGCGGTCGGCCTCGCGCCACGAATGCCCGAGCTACAGGCGTTTCTCAAGTCCCAGCCGGCTGATGTCGCTACCGGCGTGGTGTACCTGCGCCAGTCCACCGCCTTGCTGGCCCAGCCGCTGACGACGCGCCACGATGCCGCGGCGGCGACGCTCCGGCCGCCGCTCGCGACCCAGGGAATTTCCCCCAGTCCTTTTGAATCGCTCACCGCGCTGGTGGCCTCATGGCCGCAACGCCCCAACCGCCGGCGCGTGCTGGTGGTGCTCAGCAATGGCGTGCAGTCGGTTGGCGGCGACGATGCCGAGAATCAGCAATTTCGCAAGGCGCTCGACGTGTTCGCCGGCGCCGGGGTTCTGATCTACGCGATTCTGGTGCCGGGCAGCGAAAGCATCAGCGCGGGCAGCACCGATCACGACGGCGCCGCCAACGGCCTGGCCTCGCCCAGTCTGGTCCAAGGCAACGGTTTCGCCAACTTGACGACGTTGGCCGAGCAAACCGGCGGCGAAGCCTTCTCGGAAGGCAGCGGCGTGCCGAACCGCTTGCAGCCCTTCCTCGACCAGATCACCTCTTGCCTGCGCTCGCAATACCGTGTTCAATTCACCCCCCAACCCGGCTCGAGCGGCGTGGCTGGGATCAAAATCAACGTCAAGGGCTCGCACCTCCGCGTTTTCGCCCCCCGCAAGATTGCTGTCGCCGGACGCGGCTAGCAAGCGCGAGCAAGTGCGCCGAGCCAGGCGAGTTCGGTTTCGATTTGCGCCAGAATGAGTCGCAACATCCAGACCGCTTCGTGATCCTCTTTTTTCACCTCGGCGCGCACGCCGGCGAGCGTCAACTGTTCGCGCGCCAGTTCGCGTTGCAGGAAATTGCGGCGGCGCGCGATCTGTTTGCGGCGTACGCCCGGACGGGCCTGCCAAGCGAGCGCCAACCAGGTTAGGAACGCGGGGCGGTCGCGCTGCTCGGCCCAGTCCCGGCGTTCCAAGGCGTCGGCCAGAGCCCTGCGGCCGGCGGCCGTCGTCGCATACACATGCCGCTCGGGCCCGGTCCGGCGCCCAGCCTTGGCGCTCCCGCCGGCCACGCGAAGGTAACCCCGCTGGGCCAGTTTTTGCAACGAATAGTAGATCTGCGGACGCGAAAGGGCCGCCCAATCGCGCGCTTGCCGCCGCTCTAGTTCCTGGTTCACGTCGTACCCATGGCGCGGCTTCTCGGCCAACAGACTCAACAATATCAGGTCGGGAATCGTCGCCTCGGAGGTGGTGCTTGACTTTGCCATTCCCTGTAGTCTAATTTAGACTAGTTGTCGGCCACAAGGAGTTTCTATGTTTACAAAAATGACACCGGTGCTTTTCACCAACGACGTCAACGCCTGCTCGCAGTTCTGGATCAAACGCCTGGGCGCATCCCTCACCGCCGAAGTCCCCGGCCCCGACGGACCGCTGTTCGCCATGCTGCAGCTGGGTCCGATCGAGATCATGTATCAATCGTTCACTTCGATGGCGGAAGAGCCCGAGAAGATGCGCGCCGCCGCCGGCCAGGGCCCGACATTTCTTTTCGTCGAAGTGGCCGACCTCGAGCAACCGTTAAAGGCAACCGACGGTCTGCCGCGCGCCAAGGACGTCCACAACACCTTCTACGGATCGCGCGAGTTCACCGTCAGCGATCCGGCCGGCCACTTCATAACCTTCGCGCAGATGGGTGTCGCAACGGCCTAAAGGCGAGCCTGCACTTGTTATTGGACAAGAGGACCCGTAACGATACCGCCGCCCGACGAAAATGAAGACCCTGCCGTGGCCGTCGGATTATTTTGGTCGGCTCGTGATCCATCTACGAAGTATGCCAGTCAAGAGCGTGCACCGATCAGTTATAGTGGTGCATTCCCGGGAGGCATTCGATGCGACGACTACCACAATTCGGAATCGTTCTGGCAGCGGGCACCGCGCTGGCCGCGACTGCCGCGGCCCAGGTCAGCCCCGGGCTTTATTCCGGATTGAAGTGGCGCAACATCGGCCCCTATCGCGGCGGCCGCGTGGCAGCCATCAGCGGCGCCATCGGTGGGCCCGGCACGTTCTACGCCGGTCTGCCCCAGGGGGGCATCTGGAAAACCACCAGCGCCGGCACGACCTGGTTCCCCGTCTTCGATCAGCATCAGGAAATCGACAGCATCGGCTCGATCGCGGTCGCGCCCTCAAATCCAAAAATCGTTTATGCAGGCAGCGGCGATGCCGTCGAACACGAGCCCCGAACCGGTGAAGCCGGCGACGGCATGTACAAGTCCACCGACGGCGGCAAGACCTGGACCCATATTGGCCTCGAGGGAACCTACAAGATTGCGAGCATCCTGATCGATCCCAAAAATCCCGACCTGGTGCTCGTCGCCACGATGAGCGGACTGCACGGCAGTCAGCGCGGCGTATTCCGCTCAGAGGACGGCGGCGCGACCTGGAGCAACGTTCTCGATGTCGGCGCCACGACAGGCGCCCGCAACCTCGCCTCGCCATTCGATAGGCCCAGCGTCGTGTTCGCCACCACCATCGCCGACGGCGAGGAATCGCTCCCGCCCGGCCGCGGCGGCAGGGGAGGCGCCACGTCCGGAGCCACCCGCACCAAGCTCTACCGCTCGCTCGACGAGGGCAAGACCTGGACGGAAATCGCCAACGACCCAGAAACCACCGGCCGCTCTTCGGTTGCCGTCGCCATGCGGACGCACGGCCAACGGGTCTACCTCATTGGCGGCGCCGGCCTGTACCGCTCCGACGACCAGGGCGCTACTTGGCGGCACATGGCGGCTGGCGATAATCGCATCTCCGGCAACCAGTATATTTGCGGCGTTTGGGTTGACCCCAATAATCCCGACGTCGTTTACACCATGAGCACGGCGGCTTACAAATCCACCGACGGTGGCGAAACCTTTACCGCCTTCAAGGGTGCCCCCGGCGGCGAGGATATGCACGAGGCCTGGATTGATCCCACCGACGGCCGCCGCATCGCCTTCGGCAACGACCAGGGCGCGGCGGTCACGTTGGACGGCGGCGATAACTGGAGCAGTTATTACAACATTCCGGTGGCGCAGATTTATCACATGTCCACCGACGACCGCTATCCCTACTGGGTGCTAGCATCGCAGCAGGACACCGGCGGCATCATGACCCGCTCGCGCGGCGACGTGGGCGACATCTCCGAGGTGGACTGGCAGCCGCTGCCCTCCTCCGAGCGCGGCACGGTCACCGCCGACCCCATTGATCCGGAGATCGTCTACGGCGTTGGCTATGGCGCCGCCGGGGGAGGCAGCGGCATGGTCAAGATCAATCTGCGCACCGGACAATGGGAGAACGCCGCTCCCAACTACGGCGCCAACGCCGCCGAGTACCGCAACGGCGACGCCAGTTGGCGTCGCCCCGATCCCTTTGATCCGCACACGATCTATATAGATATGCAATGTCTCATGGCGTCGC
>JANWLQ010000024.1 GCA_025450725.1 Terriglobales bacterium | reverse complement strand
TGGCGGGCGTAGCCGAAGTAGGGGATGACGGCGGTGATGCGGCGGGCGGAGGCGCGCTTCAGCGCGTCAATCATCAGGAGCAGCTCCATGAGATGGACATCCACCGGATCGCAGGTGGGCTGCACGACGAAGACGTCGGCGCCGCGGACGTTTTCGAGAATCTGGACGTAATTTTCGCCGTCGCTGAAACGGGCGAGCTTGCACTGGCCGGCCTGGATGCCGAGGCGCTCGCAGATTTCCCCGGTCAGGGCGGGGTTGGAAGTGCCGCTGAAGACGCGGAGCTTCTCGTCCATACGCGTCTTGCGCGGGGTTCGCTCGGGCTTCTCGATTTTGATCGCGCTGGTCGCCATGACTAAATGACTTTGCCGCCGAACAATCTTCTGTTTTGGCTGGGGCGTTAGGATTCGAACCTAAATAACATGCGTCAAAGGCATGTGTCCTGCCATTGGACGACGCCCCACCATGCTATGCCAACCGCACCACGCCACGGTCGCAGGCCGCGCGAGAGACGAAGCGGGAGTGCCAGCTCCGGTCGCGAGCGCCCAAACGGGCCGCTGTCGCCGCCGCAACGCAAGCCTGTGGGAACAGGCCGAATTGGGCCGCGCCGCTGCCGGTCAAACTGACCCAGACAGCGCCTGCACGCCGCAGAGTTTGGTGGATGCGCGGAAAGTCAGGGGAATGAGAAAACACTTCCGGTTGGAAGTCGTTCTCGATTCCGGCATGGACTCTCGATGCGGTTGGACCCGCTTCGCGGTTCCGAGCCGAGCTGGGCAAGGTTCGGAACGCCGGCAGCACCTGCTGTAGCAGGCTGCAGAACTCCATCAGTGTAGCGTGATTGGCGCCGGGCGTCAATGTAGCAGGATGCGTGGCATCCCAGGCGGCGAAGGCGTTGGGGGTGGAAATGGCGGTCGCGGGGGGTTGCGCGACGACGCAGTGCCATGGGGCGAGGTCGGTGAGTGGGTAGACTTCATCGCCGCGGCCAAGGCCAAGAACGGTGCCGCCGATGAGGAACGCGGGAACATCTGCGCCGAGGCGCGATGCGACGGGAAGCAGGCTGGTAGGGGCGAGGTTGAATGCCAGGGCGAGTGTGCGGAGCACGGCAGCGGCATCGCTCGAGCCGCCGCCGAGACCGGCGCCGGATGGGATACGTTTCGTGAGTGTGATGGCGACGTTGCGCCGGACGTTGCGTTCGCGGAGGAATAGCGCGGCGGCACGGTAGGCCAGGTTTTCTTCGCTGCCGGGCGCTTCGCCGTGGACTTGCAGGGTAATTCCCTGCCCTCTTGAGACGATAACTTCCAGGGTGTCGGCGAGGGAGATGGTCTGGAAGATGGTGCGGAGTTCGTGCAAGCCATCAGGACGACGGTCGACGATCTTTAGGCCGAGATTGAGCTTGGCATAGGCGCGGGCGCGAAATCGCATGGCAGAGGGCACGGGGAGAATAGTTTAGCGCCGCAGCCACCTGATATCTGTCCCTTATAATTCAAGGTATGGCGGACGCTGGGATTAGCCAAATTCACGCGCGTGAGATTTTGGACTCGCGCGGCAATCCGACGGTGGAGTGCGAGGTGAGGCTGCGCGGGGGAGCGCGCGGGCGGGCCGCGGTGCCGAGCGGGGCTTCGACCGGCGAACATGAGGCGGTCGAGTTGCGGGATGGCGACGCGACGCGGTATGTCGGCAAGGGCGTGCTGAAGGCGGTGGCGAACGTCAATGATGAATTGGCGCGGGCGCTGGCGGGTTTTAACGGCGGCGATCAGGCCAAGCTTGACCGGCGGATGATCGAGCTGGATGGAACGGCCAATAAAGGCCGGCTGGGGGCGAACGCGATTCTATCCGTATCCATGGCGGCGGCGCGGGCGGCGGCGGCGATGCGCGGCTTGCCGCTATACCGGGCGCTGGGGGGCGACGACGCTTGCACGCTGCCGGTGCCGATGATGAATATCCTCAACGGCGGTGCGCATGCCGACAACAATGTGGATTTTCAGGAGTTCATGGTCATGCCGGTCGGCGCGGCGAGCTTTCACGAGGCGCTGCAATGGGGAGTTGAGGTTTTTCACGCGCTGAAATCGGTGCTGAAGAAGCGCGGGTATATTACCGCGGTGGGCGACGAGGGCGGCTTTGCACCGTCGGTCAAGAGCAACGAAGAGGCGATGGAGACGGTGCTCGAGGCTATCTCCAAGGCCGGCTACAAGCCGGGCGAACAGATCGCCGTGGCGCTCGATCCGGCGGCGAGCGAGTTTTACGATGCCGGGCATCAGCGGTATGTGTTCAAGAAATCGGATCGGCGGGAGCTGAGCTCGGAGCAGATGGCGGCGTTCTGGATGGACTGGGCACGGCAGTATCCGATCGTTTCGCTCGAAGACGGGCTGGCCGAGGACGACTGGGGCGGATGGAAGGCACTCACCACGATGGCGCAGGGGAAGCTGCAGTTGGTCGGGGACGATTTGTTCGTCACCAATGTGGCGCGGCTGCAGCAAGGCATTGACCGGGGCGTCGCGAATTCGATCCTGATCAAGCTGAATCAGATCGGGACGGTGACGGAGACGCTGGAGGCGATCCGGCTGGCGCAGAAGAATCGGTACACCGCTATTATTTCGCACCGCTCGGGCGAGACCGAGGACACGTTTATCGCCGACCTGGCGGTCGGGACCAACGCCGGGCAAATCAAAACCGGATCGGCGAGCCGCACCGACAGGGTGGCGAAGTACAACCAACTGCTGCGCATTGAAGAGGAACTGGGGACGCGGGCGAAGTTTCCGGGGCGGGCCGCGTTGGCACAGTCGTTGCAGCCGCAGGCATGATTGTCCTCACCATACTGGACGGATGGGGGTACGCGCCGCCGGGGCCGGGCAACGCGATTGCGCTGGCGCGCAAGCCGGTGTATGACCGCATGCTGCGGGAGTACCCGTCAACGCTGCTGCACACGTCGGGTCCGGCGGTGGGCCTGCCGGAAGGGCAGATGGGCAACAGCGAGGTCGGGCATTTGAATATCGGTGCGGGAAGAATCGTACAGATGGATATCACGCGGATTGACCGCGCCATCGCCGATGGCAGCCTGGCGCGCAACCCGGCGCTGGTGGCGGCGATGCGGCATGCGCGAATGCGATCCTTACATCTGCTGGGGCTGGCGAGCGACGGCGGAGTTCATTCGCACCTGGACCAATTGTACGCGCTGCTGCGCATGGCCAAGGCGGAAAGGGTTGAGCGCGTATACGTGCATGCCTTCACCGACGGGCGGGACACGGCGCCGCATTCGGGTCGGACGTACATCGAGCAGATGGAACAAAAGATGCGCGAGTATGGCGTGGGCCAGATCGCGACCATCGCCGGACGCTACTACGCGATGGACCGCGATCAGCGGTGGGATCGCATCCGACTGGCGCTTGACGCCATGGCGCACGGCGCGGGGCCGAAGGCGGAGTCGGCGGCCAGGGCGCTAACCACGTCGTACGAAGCCGGGCTTACGGATGAGTTTGTGCTGCCGACGGTTATCACGAAGGGGAAATCGGATGAACCCATCGCGCAAATTGGCGACGACGATGCGGTGATTTTCTTTAATTTCAGGGCGGACCGGGCGCGGCAGATGACGCGAGCGCTGACGCGGGCCGGGGAGCCGATGCCAGAGTTGGAGAGGATGATTCCGCGCTCCGAGGTGCCACAGCGGCTTCATTACGTATGCTTCACGCGGTACGACAAATCGTTCGATCTTCCGATTGTGTTGCCGCCGGAATCGCTGGGGCACATCCTGGCGCAGGTGATGGCCGAGCGCGGGCTGCGCAATTTGCGAGTCGCCGAGACCGAGAAGTATGCACACGTGACCTACTTCTTCAACGGCGGGGTGGAGATGGCATTTGCAGGCGAGGAGCGGAAGATGGTTCCGTCACCGAAGGTCGCGACGTATGATTTGAAGCCGGAGATGTCGGCGGCAGGCGTGGCCGCGACCGTGGTCGAGGCTATTGAGAAGGGGCCATTTGATTTGGTGGTGGTGAATTTCGCCAACGCCGACATGGTGGGGCATTCGGGGAAAATTCCTCCGACGATTCGCGCGGTGGAAACGGTGGACGGCTGTCTGGGAGAAATTGAAGCGGCGCTGCGGCGGCGCGGAGGGAGTATGCTGGTCACCGCCGACCATGGCAATGCCGAGGAGATGATTATTCCCTCGACCGGAGGACCACATACATATCACACCACCAACCCGGTGCCGTTGATCGCGGTAGGCGAGTCGCGCCGCGAGTTGCGGCCCGGCGGTTCGCTGCGCGACCTGGCGCCGACGCTGCTGGGGATGCTGGAGGTTGAGGAACCGCCGGAGATGACCGGACGCGATTTGAGGGTGGTCGAAAATGGAAAAGGGGAAAATGGAAAAGCCTGACCTGCGCGAGAAGGGCGGCAACCAGAGCACGCTGGACCGACGTTTATTTATGCAGCTTTTGGCGTTCGGCGATTGCCGCATTACGTCGGGGCTGGTGCGCGAACTCTCCGCCTCGGGGGCCGAGGGAGTGCTTTATGAAGACGTCAACGATCCGCAGGGCGTGGCGCTGCTGAGCTGGAGCGACGATCCCAGCTATTTTGTCACCGAGTTGCGCGCGCGGTTGCAGCACGAGCCCTTCAATGAGCTGCGGTGCAAGCCGGAGTACACCATGATGGGGCGCACGTACTCGCTGGGACATGAACCGAATTTGGAAGATTGGCTCATTGACAAGCCGCGGCGCACAGCGACGCAAAAGGAGAGTCCGTGGGCGGTGTGGTATCCGCTGCGAAGGGCGGGCGCGTTTTCGGCGCTGACTTCGGAAGAGCAGACGGCGATTTTGCGGGAGCACGGAGTCATAGGGCACGCGTTCGGCACAGCGGGTTACGCGCAGGATATTCGTCTTGCGTGCGCGGGGCTTGACCGCAACGACAACGACTTTGTGATTGGGCTTGTCGGCAGCGAGCTGTATCCGTTATCGGCGTGCGTGCAGGCGATGCGCAAGACGAGGCAGACGGCGAGCTACATTCAGCAGATGGGACCGTTTTTTATTGGGCGCGCGGTGTGGGGGCACAGCATTACCGCGTAGCGGGCAAGCGTGGTTGCCGAGCGCCAATAATGCAAGGCGAAAGCTATCGAATTCCGGCATTGAAGCTTTCTTGCGATTCGCGTCGCCCTACTGGTTGTTGGCAACGGTGCGGGCTTGCGTATTCGCCGCCAGGAAGAAGTGCTCGGCGTCCAGAGAGCGGTAGATTTCGCCGGCAACTTGGGCGGCACGGGGGCCGAAGACGGCGCGGTTGCCGCGGAGGACCACCACCACGACCAGTTTGGGATTGGGGTTGCCGAGGTAGCTGGCGAATAATCCGTAACGCGTACCATCACGGCTGCAGGTGCCGGTCTTGCCCAGGATTTCCTCGTCGCGCAGGCGGGCCAGCTTGGCGGTGCCGTATTGCACGGCGGCCAACATTCCATCCTTCACTTGAGGCGTAAATGCGCCGATCGGCAAGGTGCGCTTGATCTTGGGTTCAAAGTCTTGAATCTGCGCGGCCGTGGTTGGGTACTGCAAATAGTAGAGCGTTCCGCCATTGGCGATGGCGGCGGTGATGGCGGCCAACTGCAGCGGCGAAATGCGCACGCCTTCGCCGAAACTGCTGAGCTTGGCGACGCCGCCGGGGCCGGGTTCATCGGGCACCGAGCCGGGATCTTCGCCGGGAATATTCCAGCCGGCTTTTTCGCCCAGGCCCAATTGACGCTCGTAGCCGGTGACGGTGGCGAAGCCGAGTTTTTCGCCCAAGGCTTCGAAGTATGCATTGATCGAATAGGCCAAGGCCTGGGTCAAATTCACCGACCAGTGGGCGGCGATACGCACGGGAGTATTTTCGTTGACGATGCCGTGGTCGAGGGCGGCCAGCGCGACCGCCATTTTTGTCGTCGAGCACGGTTGGTAATCGGCCGAAAGCGCGAGCGACTGATTAACCATGGTGAGGACACGGCCGGTGTTGGGATCTACCACTACGGCGGTGCCATTTAAGTCGCCGAGAGCGTGGACGGCGGCAGCGCGGATGGTGGCGTCATCGCCGGCGGTGAGGTCGTCCGCGCCCAGGCCGTAGGCTATGGGTTTGGCGGTCCAGGTTTGTCCGACGGGCTTGGAAACCCTACGGCGACGGCGCTTTTGCGCGTTTAGCGGCAGCGCAGTGAGCATCGCGGCGCTAAGCAAAAGGACGGATATGCGAATGTTAAAATGGGACGACATGATGAGACGCGGTACAGCGATTGTACTCACATAGACGCGCGAAGCAAGCAAAACGTCGAAACATTTTGTTGACTATCTTGGCGCGGGCCCCAGCGCGGCTGCCGCCGCGCGTCCGCGCCTTCCGTTTATGCGCGGTGGCCGCGACTGCGGTAAACTTCAGGTGACGGATATGCGCCTGTAGCTCAGCTGGATAGAGCGTTCGCCTCCGAAGCGAGAGGTCGTAGGTTCAACTCCTACCAGGCGCACCACGTTTTTCCCGAAATGAAAATCGCACTCAGCGGTATCAAGCCCAGCGGGCTGCCGCACATTGGTAATTATCTGGGGATGATCCGTCCGGCACTACGGCTGGCGGATTCATACCAATGTCTTTATTTCATTGCCGATTACCACGCGTTGACAACGCTGCACAACGGGTCGGAATTACGGTCGCACTCGCTGAGCGTGGCGGCGACATGGCTGGCGCTGGGACTCGACCCGACGCGTAATTTGCTGTACCGGCAATCGGATGTGCCCGAGGTGATGGAGCTGGCGTGGATACTCAGTTGCTTCACCGGCAAGGGGCTGCTGGACCGCGCACACGCGTTCAAGGATGCGCAGGCGCAGCAGCGAGAGATCAGCGCCGGGGTGTACACATACCCCATCCTGATGGCGGCCGACATTCTCGCCTTTGGCGCGGATGTGGTGCCGGTGGGGCGCGATCAGAAGCAACATCTCGAAATGTGCAGAGATATTGCGCAGCGGTTTAACCACGCATACGGAGATCTGCTTATAGTGCCGGAAGCTCTGATTCAGGAAGAAGTCGAAACCATTCCCGGACTCGATGGTCGTAAGATGAGCAAGAGTTACGACAACACGGTGCCGATGTTTTTGCCGGCGGCGCAGTTGCGCAAGCTGGTGATGCGGATACAAACCGACTCGGTTCCGGTGGAAGAGCCCAAACTGCCAGAGAGCGCGGCGGTGTTTCAGTTGTATCGCCACTTCGCCGGAGCTTCCGATGCGGAGGCGCTGGCCGAAAAACTGCGTGCGGGCGGCACCGGGTGGGCGGTGGCGAAGCAGGCATTGTTTGATGCGATGGAAGCGAGCCTGGGGGAGGCGCGCACGCGGTATAGGGAAATCATGGGCGACGCGGACAAGCTCGCGGGAGTGCTGCGCGACGGCGCCGAACGGGCGCGCGCGTTGGCGAGTGCGCGTATGGCGCGGGTGCGGCGGGCCATAGGAATGGGATCGTCAGCGTAAGATGCGCACGGGGCGCTGGTTGACGCTCGCGATGACAGCGAGGCGCAACAGCAGGGTCGGCTTTAACAACGTGAATTGGACGGATTCGGCGCGGCGGGCCGTGCCGGGGAAATCGAAGCGGGCGGCGAGGCTGTAGAGCTCAACCACAGGCGAGGCGGGCGAATCGAGCGAAGCGGCGATCTGCAACTGGCGCACCTGATCGGAGGATTGGAAATCGGCATCCTGAGCGCGGGCTAGCTGGTCGGCCGCGTCGAGGGCCAGCGAGAAAATGCGCGCGCCTTGTTGGTGCGAACCCAATTGATAGTAGATGGCCGCGAGACGGCCGACGGCATCGAGCTGGTTGGCGAGAAGGGTGGCGTTGACGTGGTCGGAGGCTGCATCGGCCAGGCTTAGAGCCTGGCGGGGATCGCGGCGCTGCAGGCTTTCCGCCTGAGCGAGCAGCGTGGTGAACGCGGCATCGTCGGCGAGCGTGGCGGCATCGGGCGGCGGCGCGCTGTTGATGGGATTGGAGCGGACGTTGGGGACGAAGGTGAGGGCTCCGGAGATGGTGCCGAACATTCCGCCGTTCATGCCGCCGTTCATACCGACATTGATGGTAATGGAACCCTGGCGGGGATTGGACGCCGGCGGCACCAAGTCGGTCAGGTTGGCGCCGAGCGCGAGGGCGCGGGCGGGATCTATGGTCCCAAGCAGCGAGAGCAGGCGATGGCTGGTGGCGGAGGCGGTGCCGATGGTGTCGGCGGCGCCGTCGTAGGAGAGAGTGCGAATCATGGCTTGGAGCGAGGATTCCAGTTCGCCGTCCAACGCAGGCTCGGCACGATGCGCGGCTTGGAGAAAAAGAAAGGCTTGAGCGGCGGCTCCAGGATCGGTGAGGTCGGCGGCCATCTGATAACCTTCGCGGACGAGGAGCAGGCGCGTAGTGGGGTCCATGGCGCCGGCGCCGCGGCGCAGAGCGTTGGCAACGCCGCGATAGGGAAAGGCACCGTCGTCGCGTTTGCATTCCTCGACCAGGGCAAAGACGCGATCGCCGGCATCGGCGTTGTCGGGGGCGGCGGGATCGTCGTCCGGCAGATCCGCGCCGCTGCTGGTCATGATGAGCTGGTCGTAGAGCGGGCCTTTGGGCACGTCGGCGAGGCGCGTGAGTTCGAGGGCGCGATCGAATGCCGAGCGATCGGCTTCACGGTGGCGGGCGATGTCGGCGATGGCGCTGAGTTCAACCTGTTGCTTGACCAACTCACGTACGGCGCCGGCGGTGTCACCGACGCCCTGCGGGCCGGGCAGGGCGCGGGCATCGGAGAAGGCACGCTCGTCATCGGCCTGGCTTTGGCCGGGGGCGACGCGGTACTCGTCGCGCGCGATGCTGGAGAGAAGACGGGGTACGGCGAAATCGGGGAGGGCGGCGAGGGCGAGGCGGGCCTGCGTGAATAGATCCACAGCTTCGGCCAAGGTTTCTTTGGGCTTTGGCGGCGTTAGGGCGACCCATCCAGGTCCACCAAAGCCGCGACCTTGCGCGGCGAGACTCGCCGTCAAGAGCGCGAGGGAGATGAGGATGCGGCGACGGCGTGCCACAGTAATCCAGTGTTATCCGCGATGAATAGTGATCTTGACAATATGGACGGGCGTGAGCGGTTTGTCGCTGCCGTCGCGGGGCACCTGGCTGATGGCGTCGGCGACCTGCTGTCCGTTGGTTACCTGGCCGAAGATGGTGTAGTTGCCGTTGAGGCTGGCGTAGGGGACAGTGGTGATGAAGAATTGGGTGCCGTTGGTATTGGGGCCGGCGTTGGCCATGGCGAGACGCCCGGGGCGATCGAAGGTGAGGTCCGGTGTCGTTTCATTGGCGAATTGGTATCCGCCGTCGCCGGAACCGGTGCCGAGGTGGTCGCCGCCCTGAATCATGAACTGCGGAATAACGCGGTGGAAGGTTAGGCCGTCGTAGAAACGCTTGTGAGTTTCGACGGTTCCGGTGGCGGGGTCGCGCCAGGCTTGCGTGCCCTCGGCTAGTCCGATGAAATTGCCGACGGCGAGCGGCGCCTGCTGGGGAAACAGTTGCACGGTGATCGTCCCCAGGTCGGTCTGGATGTCGGCGGTGTAGCTGCCAGGAGGGGCGGGCTTGGGTCCGGTGACGGCCGATGTTGATGTGGATGAGCGGTGGCAGCCGGCGAGAGTGATCAATAAGACGAGAGCGAGAGCGGAAGTGAGTTTGCGCATGGTGTTAGTAGCGTGGAATAGAGGGATCAATGTCGCGCGACCATTGGTCAATGCCGCCGGCGAGCGAGCGCGCGCCGGGGACGCCGGAGCGGCGGAGCCAGTCGGCGGCGGTGAGGCTGCGGCGACCGGAATGGCAGAAGCAGATGATTTCCGCGTTAGCGTCGCTCGCGGCCATGGCCTCGAGGTGCATGGGGATTTGGTTGAGGGGAATGTTCTCGGCGGTGGCGAGCGAGGCTTGTTCGAATTCCCAAGGCTCGCGCACATCGAGCAGGCGGAGGGGCTCGCCGGCGGAGAGACGCTGGTGCAGTTCGGCGGGAGTGATTTCGATGTCGGGCATAGGGTTCACTACCTGGTTAGATACCTATATTGCCGCCCTGGGGATTGATGAGCAAGCTGGAGTCAATCGCGGTGGCGCGGGCCCAGGCGTCGAGGGCCTCGGTTTTTTTCCCGGCCTTGATGGCTTGGTCGCCGTGCAGGATATGCAGGCGGGGGTCGGCGGGGTTGGCGCCAGTGGCGTGGCGGGCGGCCTCGAGTGCGGGGGCGGGGGTGCCGGCGAGGTCGCGGGCGAAGGCGAGATTGCCCCAGTTTTCGGCGTCGGTGGGGGCGAGGGCGAGCGCCTGCTCGATAAGAGGAAGCGCGCGGTCGAGATCGCGGGCAATGAGCCAGGTGGCGGCGGCATCCTTGAGTACGGTGGGGGCGTTGGGTTCGAGGCGGAGGGCAAAGCCGTAAAAAAATCCGGCCTGTTGCATGTCGCCCTGGGCGCGATGAACGTCGGCGAGGGCGGCCCAACAGCGGAAGTCGTCGGCGGCGAGTTGCGTGGCGTGGGTGGCGAGCAGCAGCGCCTCGTCGAGCGCCTGGCCTTCGGCGCCGCGGCGAACGAGGAGCGCGGCGAGGGCGGCAGCGGCCACGGCATCATCAGGGTTGGCCTTGACGGCTTGCTGCAAAAGCAGGGCGGCGATTTCGGCGACGGCGGCGGCGGCTTCGCCCGTGCCGGGGGCGCCGGCCCAAATGGCGATGCCGAGTTCGGCGGCGGCCTGGGCATCATGCACGGTGGCGCCCTGCATTAATCCGGCCGCGGCGCGGGCGTCATTACGAGCCAGTTGCTGGCGAGCAAGGGCGATGCGGGGCGCGGGCATGGCGGGGTCGAGTTCAAACGCGCGGCGGTAATCGCCGGCGAAATAGGCCAGCAGCGCGCCCGGGGAGTGGGTTTGCCAATCATCGAAGGCGCGGGTCAGGGGGTCGGGAAGGTCGAGCTTCAACTCGGACGCCGCGAATTGCACCAGCCGGTAGAGGCAGTGGTGGCCCTGGTCGAAGGCGGCTTCCTCGGAGTGGCGTTTGCCGTTGACGGTGATCTCGGCTTGCCAGCGGTCGCTGATCCAGATGTGGCCGGTGATCGTAGCTTCGACGGCTTCGGCAGCGCCGGCGCGGGCCAGCATGGCTTCCACCCATTGGGCGATTCCGGCGCCGGTGGAGGGCGCAATGGCGGGCCAAGGGTCATCGGCGATCACCTGGATCGCGAACGGGTCCACGTTAATCGTGGGGATCGGCATGTTTCTATTGTCTCAGGTAAAATGAAAGGCTTACCCACCATGATTGAATTTCCCGTCCCCGAGTCGCTGACGTTTGATGATGTTCTACTGGTACCGGCATACTCCGACCTGCTGCCGACGGAGGTGGAGACGGCCACACGGTTGAGCCGCCGGATTCGGCTGAACATTCCGATCATTTCGGCGGCGATGGACACAGTCACCGAAGCGCGGCTGGCCATTTCGCTGGCGCAGCAGGGCGGGCTGGGGGTGATCCACCGCAACCTCTCGATCGAGCAGCAGGCAGACGAGGTGGACAAGGTCAAGCGCTCGGAAAGTGGTATGATCGTGGACCCGGTGACGATGGGGCCGGATCAGCGTATTTCAGAGGCGCTCGAGATGATGCGCAAATACAAGATCTCGGGGCTGCCGGTGACGCGGGGCGGGAAGCTGGTCGGCATTCTCACGAACCGCGATTTGCGCTTTGAGACGCGCACGGATATTCCGATCGGCGAAGTCATGACCAAGGAGAACCTGATCACGGTTCCGGTGGGGACGACGCTCGCGGAAGCCGAGGCCATCTTGCACCGGCACCGGGTGGAGAAACTGCTGGTTGTGGACGACCGCTACATGTTGAAGGGGCTGATCACGGTCAAGGACATTCAAAAGAAGCTGAAATATCCGCTGGCGGCGAAAGACGATCAGGGGCGGCTGCGGGTGGCGGCGGCGGTGGGCGCGACCGGCGATTACCTGGAACGGGCGCAGGAAATGGCGGCGAAAAAAGTGGACGTGCTGGCGATTGATACCGCGCACGGGCATTCGCAGCGGGTGCTTGAGGCATTGCGCAAGATCAAGGCCGCGCTGCCGCATTTGGACGTGCTGGCGGGGAACGTGGCGAGCTACGAGGGGGCGCGGGATTTAATCGCGGCGGGCGCGGACGGGATCAAGGTCGGCATCGGGCCGGGCTCGATCTGCACGACGCGCATTGTGACCGGCGCCGGGGTGCCGCAGATTACCGCCATCGCGGCGGCGGTGCGCGCCAGCGTTGAGGCCGGCGGCGAGGTGCCGATCATTTCCGATGGCGGGGTGAAATATTCGGGCGACATCAGCAAGGCGATCGCGGCGGGAGCGAGTTCGGTGATGATCGGGAGCCTATTCGCCGGAACCCATGAAAGCCCGGGCGATATTATTCTTTACCAAGGCCGGTCGTTCAAGAGTTACCGCGGCATGGGTTCGCTGGCGGCCATGGAAGCGGGCTCGGCGGAGCGTTACGGTCAGCACATGACCGATGAGAACGGCACGGCGAGCGGGGAGAACAACCGCAGCAGCAAATTGGTGCCGGAGGGAATCGAAGGACGCGTACCTTATAAAGGTTCGCTGGCGGCGATGGTGCACCAGTTAGTGGGCGGATTGCGGGCGGGGATGGGTTATTGCGGGTGCCGGACCATCGCCGATTTTCAGACGCGGGCGCGGTTCATACGGATTTCCAACGCCGGATTGCGCGAAAGCCACGTGCACGATGTGACCGTGACGCAAGAGGCGCCGAACTACCACGGTCAGAGCGATTAGCGGAGAAGCCCGACTTCGCCACTACAAAGACTTCCGGCGGCGCTTTCGGGGAACTCGGGCGCGCTGCTCACGAAGGCCCCGAACGCACTGGCGTCAGTGGCCAAGGGGAATACCAACGCAGCCTCCGGGCAACTGGGCGCGTTCATCAATCAGCTCAACGGGATGGTGAACTCGGGTCGGGTGCCGCCAGCGATCGCGCAGCAAGTGATCGCGCAAGCGCGATACTTGCTCAACAGCCTTTGAAAGGGATTTGATTTCACTGCGGGGCCCGGCACATTTGCGCCGGGCCCCGCAGCTATTTAGTGCTTCTTGCCGATGGGAGTGGGTTGGAACATTGAATCGGGGAAGGGGGCGAAGCTGACGTTGGTATAGAAGCGCTGGTCGACGCGCTGGGTGCCTTCGAAGTGGTCGAGGGCGAAGGGGGTGTAGATCGCGCCGATGCGGACCCAGTTGCCGTAGATTACCGATTCCTCGTAATGGCCGCCAGTATCGGGATCTTCGCGACGCCAATGGACGCGCAGCGGGAGGTGGGTGGTGATCGAGAAATCGACCACGGCGTTGTCGCCGTCGCCGGTGGTGAAGGCGACGGACTCGACCTGGGCCTGGTCTATGCTCGACAGGCCCTGGTACAGCATTAGGGTTTGCGGGTTGCCGACCCAGGTTTTTAAAATTACGTCGAGGGAGTGGCGGCTGGCGTCCTGGTAGGCGGTCAACTGCTTGCGCAGCATGGGGGCGACGCCTTTGTAGGTGATTTCCCATCCGCGGTCGGCGGAGTAGATGTAGATGATGCTGTGGTGCTTGGTCAGCTCGATGCGTTCGTCGGAGGGAAAGCGGTAGTAGCTCCAGAAAACGTCTCCGGGGGTGGCGAGATCGCCGGTCGAGGTAAACGTGTAGACGCGTCCGTTGCCGCTGCGCTCGTTGGCCTGCAGGTAATGATCGCCGCCCATGATCGCGATGGCGCTCGAGACCAACTCTTTGGCGTGAATGTTCGAGGCGGTTTGAAGAGGAGTGAGCAGCAGCAGTGCGAATGCCAGCATTGTTTACCTTTATGCCGGCTGCAGGCCGGCCATTTTCTCGACGAGTTTTTTCAGTCCGTAACCGGGGAACGAGATGGTGAGCTTGGTTTGGTCGCCCTCGCCCTCGACGCGCAGCACGGTGCCGACGCCGAACTTAGCGTGGCGGACGCGCGCCCCCGTGCGCGACAGGGGGAGTTTGACATTCGAGCCGGCGGCGGCGCGAGGCGGCACGGCCGGCGGGTCGAAAGCCGGCGGACGCTGGGTTCCGGGGCGTTGAAAGAACTGGTGGATACTTTCCACCGAGTTATAGGTAGGACGGCCGGAGGCGGCAAAGGGTTTCGGGCATTCGTCCTGGTTATAACCTTCCGTGACGTAACGGCGGCCGAGGGGGGCGGCGGCGGGCGATAGATCCTGCAAAAGTGCCTGGGGCACCTCGCTGAGAAAGCGCGAGGGCAGGGAGGGTTCGCTGGCCTGGCCGGCGTAGCGGCGACGGCGGGCTGCGTGGGTGAGATAGAGCTGTTGGCGGGCGCGGGTCATGCCGACGTAGCAGAGGCGGCGCTCTTCTTCGAGCTCATTCGGACTTTGGGAAGTGCGGCTGTGGGGGAAGAGGCCTTCTTCCAAGCCGGCGAGGAAAACGGTGGCGAATTCGAGCCCCTTGGCGGCGTGCAGCGACATGAGCTGGACGGCGGCGGTGGGGTCGTAGTCGTCCTGATCGCTGATGAGAGCGGCGTGGTCGAGGAAACCGGCAATGTCCTCGCCGCGGGCGGCGGCGTCGGTGGCGGCGTTGATGAGTTCGTTCAGATTCTCCAAGCGGCCTTCGGCCTCGGGCGTGGCTTCGGCTTGCAGCATCTTGGCGTAGCCGGTGCGTTCGATGATGCGCTTGACCATTTCGTCCACCGGGGTGGGGACGAGCGCCAGGGTGCGGAGTTCGGCCATGAGTTTGTAAAACTCGGCGAGAGATTGCAGGGCGCGGGGGGTGAGGCCGGCTGTGCGCTCGAGGCCGCGCTCGATGGCTTGCAGCAGACTGAGGTTCTGTTCGAGCGCGAAGTGTTCGAGGGAGTCAACGGTGGACTTGCCGATGCCGCGAGTGGGCGTGTTGATGATGCGCAGCAGGCCGATCGAGTCTGCGGGGTTGGCGGCCACGCGGAGGTAGGCGAGGATGTCGCGCACCTCGGCGCGTTCGTAAAAGCTGAAGCCGCCGATGACGCGGTAGGCGAGACCGTAGCGGCGTAAGGCCTCTTCGAAAAGGCGGGACTGGGCGTTGGTGCGGTAGAGAATGGCGATGGAACGACTGGGATTCGCGGCGAGCGAGGCGCGGATGGTTTCAGCGGCGAAGAGGGCTTCGCCTTCGGCCTCGGGGGCGAGATAGTAGCCGACTTTGGGGCCGGCTTCGGCCTGGGTCCAGAGGACCTTGCCTTTGCGTTCGACGTTGTTGGCGACGACCGAGGAGGCGGCTTCAAGAATGTTTTTGGTCGAGCGGTAGTTTTGTTCGAGGCGGATGACCCGGGTGGAGGGGTAGTCACGCTCGAAATCGAGGATATTGCGGATGTCGGCGCCGCGCCAGGAATAGATGCTTTGGTCCTCGTCGCCGACGACGCATAGGTTTTGCGTTTTACTGGTGAGCAGGCGCATTAACTCGTACTGGGGACGGTTGGTGTCCTGATATTCGTCAATCATGATGTAGGGATAGCGCTGGTTGTAGCGCTCGGCGACTTCGGGGCTTTGGCGGAGCAGGCGCTCGGTTTCCAGCAGCAGATCGTCGAAGTCGAGGGCGTTGGCGAGGCGGAGGCCGTTTTGGTAGCGCTCATAAAGCATGGCGATGCGTTCGTGCTTGGGGTCGCTGGCCATGGCGAGGTACTGCCGCGGCGATAGGCCTCGGTTTTTGGCGCCGGAGATTTTGCTTAAGACCTGGCGCGGGGCGAAGGACTTGTCGTCGAGGCCGAGGGACTTGACCAGCGTTTTGATCAGGCGCAGTTGTTCGTCGTCGGCGTAGATGACGAAGTCACGCTTGCCGCCGATGGCGGGATAGTCGCGGCGGAGAGAACGCACACAGAAGGAGTGGAAGGTCGAGAGCTGGGGCTGGGCGTAGGCCTCATAGCTGAGCAGCGAGGCGACGCGGGATTGCATTTCCTCGGCGGCCTTGTTGGTGAAGGTCATCGCCAGGATCGAAGAGGCCGGGATGCGATAATGGGCAATGAGATGAGCGATACGATGCGTGATGACGCGAGTCTTGCCGCTGCCGGCGCCGGCGAGAATCAGCAGCGGGCCCTCGACATGCTCGACCGCGGCGCGCTGTTGGGGATTGAGTTCGGCGAGCAGGGACACATTTCATTTTAACAGCCGGAACCTTGATTTACTCTTTCATACTGGCCTGCGGACTGGTGGCGCTGACGCCGTGGCTGTTGCTGCGCGACACGCCGGACGGACGCTACACGCGCTGTGTGGGGGAGCGCTTCGGCAGGGTGCGCGGGGCGGGGCGGGGGACGATTTGGATCCACGCCGTGTCGGTGGGCGAGGCACTGGCGGTGGAGCGGTTAATTGGGCAGTTGCGGGACCGCTATCCGGCGCGGGCGGTGGTGCTGTCGGTGACAACGGCGACGGGGCGCAGCGTGGCGGAGCGACGGATTCAGGCAGACCGGATTTTTTATTTTCCTTTAGACTTCAGGCATGTGGTGCGGCGCTCGTTTGACGCCATCCGGCCGGAACTGGTGCTGATCGCCGAGACCGAGATTTGGCCGAATTTTCTGCGCGAGGCGCGGCTGCGCGGTGTACCGGTGATGTTCATCAACGGCCGGGTGTCAGGGCGCAGCTACGCGCGGTACCGGCTGGTGCGGCGGTGGCTGCGGCCGACACTGGGCGGCGCGCATTTTTTGATGCAGACTGCGACGGACGCCGAGCGGGTGCTGGATTTGGGCGCGGACGCAAGCCGGGTGCAGGTGGCGGGCAATTTGAAATTCGATTTGATTCCACCGGCGCAGTCGGGGTTTTTGCGGACGCTGTCGGGGAAGTTGGCGGCGGCGGGGATTACGCGGGTGTTGGTGGCGGGCAGCACGATGGAGGGCGAAGAGGGGCCGGTGCTCGATGCGTACCAGCGCCTGCTGAAGACGGCGGCTCGGCCGGAGACGATGCTGCTGGTACTGGCGCCGCGGCATCCGCAGCGATTTCAGGAAGCGGGGGAGTTGGTGGCGGGGCGGGGGCTGGCGTGGACCAAACGTTCTCAGATCGAGACGGCCGGGCTGCACGTGGGCGGAGTGCTGCTGCTCGATTCGTTGGGGGAGCTGGCGACGGTCTATCAGTTGGCGGAGTCGGCCTTCATCGGCGGCAGCCTGGCGGCCCACGGAGGGCACAACATTTTGGAGCCGGCGTATTGGGGTGTACCGGTGATTTTCGGTCCGCACATGGAGAACTTCGCCGCCATTGCGGAGCAGTTTCTGGCCGTGGGGGCGGCGCTGCGCGCGGGCAGCGCGCATGAGCTGGCGCATGTATGGCAGCGGCTGCTGGACGACAACGAATTGCGGACCCGGGTGGGCGGCGCCGCGCGGGCGCTGCTGGAATCGCAGCGGGGCGCGACGGGACGGGCGCTCGAGGCGATTGATCTGCTGATGACGGAAAAGCCGGCCGCGGTGGGGAGTTAACCCAGCCAGAAGGCGGCTTTCTTGGTCCAAATGCTGCCGGGGTATTTTTGCTGGAGTTCTTCCGCCAGGGGGCGGAACCGTTTGGGGTCGTGGTCGCGCTGGTAGCCGCTCACGGTGGCCCAGTAGAGTGCCTCAGGCGCGGCAGCGGTGTCGGGATACTGCTCGATTAACTGGCGGAATTCCCGCTCGGAGAGGTCGAACTTTTTCTGCTGAAAGGCGGCCCGGGCGTGGCCGAGGGCGAGCGCGGCGCGAAATTCGCGCGGCGGAAGATAGCCTTCGCTGCGGAATTGTTCGCGGCCGGAGGGGTCGAGGACGATGAAGGTTGGGGTCCAGGCTACGCTGAAGCGCTTGAACCAGGCGGGATTTTCCTTGATGTGGGCCTCGACCGGGACGAACTCGCGGTTGATGTAGTCGGCGGTGGCGGGGTCAGAGTAATCCTCGGCTTCCAGCCGAGCGCAGGCGGATCAATGCGGCGCGGCGCTGAAGTCGAGCAGGATGGGTCGCGAGGACTGCTGCGCCTGGGCGAGCGCGGCGTCCACGTCGGTGCGATTCCAATTGACCAGCATGATTCAATTAGACGCCATCGGGGAGCCACGGTCAAGCGGCGTGGCGGTAGAATCCCATATGACACTTGCAGCCGATTTTGGGCGGCAGATTGAAGCTACGCTCGCAAGTTTGCATACCATTTCCGAAGATGGCAGCCGGGAGCGGCGCTACGCTGGCGCGTGGTCGCGGCGCGAGATTCTCGGCCACTTGCTCGACTCGGCGGTAAACAACCACAACCGCTTTGTGCGCGCCGCGCTGGACGGCAGCTACAGCGGGCCAGGCTACGCGCAAAAGGAATGGGTCGCGCTGCATGGCTACCATGAGCGTCCGTGGGGAGAATTGGTCGAGCTTTGGGCGGCGGCGAACCTGGCGATCGCGCAATTGGTAGCGAGGATTCCGGCGGGCAAACTGCAGAGCCTTTGCGTGGTGGGCAGCGACGCCCCGGTGACGCTCGAGTTTTTGATCACCGATTATTTGAGCCACATCCGCCATCATGTGGCGCAACTGGAGCTGGCAAGCGCGGCGACCAGACGATGACGATTACTTAATTACGCGCCACGGCGAGGTGGAACTCCAATGGAGCAGCGCCTGATTGGCCCAGTCGGATGATTGACCGGTGTGGCAGGTGGTGCAAGGGTTTGGGATTTTGTATTTGTCGGTAAAGGCGGGCGGGATGAAACGGAATGTGTGCGCGCTGACGAAGGCGCCGGGGACGCCCTGGGTTTGAATTTTGGGCATGTGGCAGGCAATGCATTGGCTTCCGGGGCTGCCGTCGGCATGGTGAGTGTGTTCGGCAATGGTGGCGGCATGCGGGCCGTTGGGCGAGTTGGGGCCGTGGCAACTGAGGCAGAGCTGCTGGGGAGGAAGGCGGAGTTGGGCCACGTTGTCGGTGCCGTGTACGTCATGGCAGGTGGCGCAGGTAACGCCGCGGCGGTACATCAGGCTCTGGACGAAATCGTTGCCTTGCATTCGGTTTTTGTGGGCGGTGCCGTCCGGGAAATAGAGGAAGTCACTCTGACCGTAGGATGAGTTATCAAGAGACCAGTAGTCGGCGAGGCGGAGGCCGGCTTGGTAGCCGACGGGCCAGTCGTAGGCGCGTCCATTGATGATGGGGGTGCGTGGACGACCCTGGGAGTGGCATTGGATGCAGGTGTCATCGGAGGCGACATCGTCGAGGCTGGCTGGGTTGAGGATGTTGGAGGGCGTAGGGTGGGCGGCGTGTTCGCCGCCGGGTCCATGGCAGCGCTCGCAGCCGACGTTCCATTCGGCGGGGCGGTGGGTTTGGATATCGTAGGCAACGGAGTGGCATCCGTCGCAGGTGGGTCCGGTGGGGCGCTGGAGGTTGGCGGAGGGATACGAGGCGGCCCACCAGTCAGCGCCTTTGTCAGGTACATGATACGGAAGCCACTGACGAGTGCCGACGTCCCACTGCGCGGGAAGAGGATAGTAGTCGTTGCCGATTCGGGTGAAGTAACGCTGCTTCCATCGGCTGCCGTAAACGAGCGCGACCTGGGAAAGCGCGAACGGAGCCACGGAGTTGGTGGCGAGATCGGGAATGATAGCGTGGGGAAACAGCTTGGGATCGCGGACAACGTTGGCCATCGGAGTTTTTTGCCAACGGTCATAAATGCCGGCGTGGCAGGGACGGCAGGCGGCTGAGCCGACATAGTGGGCAGAGACGAGAGCGGCGGCGTCGGGTGGTGTCGAAGTCAAGCCGCGGAGAAAGGTCACGAGCTGCCAGCCAGTGCGATCGGTGGCGGCGGGAGGTCCGGGAAGAGCGGGCATGCCAGAGAGCTGGACTCCGTTCTCAATCAGGTAATGCAACTCGCCATCGGTGAGGTGTTGAGTGGGAGCACCGTGAAGGTCGGGCACGCGAGGATATTCGTTGCCGCCGATGGCGGTTCCACCACGGCCGTCGACGCCATGGCAGAGGGCACAGTGGGAGAAAAAGTACTGCTGGCCGGCCGCGCGGGCATGCTCGTCCCGCGAAAATGGATTGGAGCGATTAGCTTCGCGCGCCGGAATGGCGAAGTTGCGGAGGGAACGGGCGATGTGGGCTTCGAAGCGGGTAGGCGTCGAGGAGGCCTTAAAGCCGCGCCAGCGAAGCAGCGCGAGCACGAGCGCGGCAGCGGCGAGAAGGGCGGCCAGGACGAGCCAATTCCGGCGCGAGGACATACCTCAACAGGCTACTCGATTGCGAGGCAGAGGTTTTCGGCGAAGGGCCAGCGGTCATCACGCCATTGCCGGTGGAGGCGGAAACCGGCGGCGGCGACGAGCGGAGCGATACCGGCGGGGCGGAACTTGTGCGAGCTCTCCGTCCAGATGGACTCGCCGCGGGCAAAGGCGACAGTGCGGTCGAGGGCGCGGAGGTGAGCGGTCTGGTCGCGCTGCGATACGAGATGCATTTCGACGCGTTCACAGGGGCGGGTATAGCGGATCTTGTGGCGCCAGTAGCGCAGGTCGAAATCGGCGTCGAACTCGCGGTTGAGGCGGGCCAGGGCGTTGCGGTTGAAGGCAGCGGTGACACCGGCGGGATCGTCGTAGGCGAGTTTGACGCGTTTGACCGGCTTGACGAGATCGAGACCGAGCAACAGGCCGTCGCCGGGGCGCAAGAGGCTGCGCACGTTCACCAAGAAATCGTGGCCGGGACCGGGGTCGAAATTTCCGAATGTGCTGCCCAGGAACAGTACCAGTAGGGGCGCGGGGCCGCGTAAAGCGGCGAGTGCGGCGAGGCCGGCAAGGTAGTCGGCTTCTTGGGGGTGAATGGTCAGGCCTGGGATTGCGGCCAGCTCGGCCTGGCATTGTTTGAGGGCGAGAGAGGAGATTTCGATGGGGTAATAATCGGTCGGCTGGCGGCGGCAGAGGGTTTCGAGAATCCAGCGGGTTTTCTCGCCCGTGCCGCTGCCCAATTCAGCGACGGTCACGCCACCGGCGAAGGGGGCGATCATGGCGGCGGCGTGAGATTGCAGAAGCCGCGCGTCGGCCTGGGTCAAACCGTACTCGGGCAGAGCGCAGATGGCTTCGAAGAGAACCGAGCCGACCTGATCGTAGAAGAGCTTGCTGGGCAGCGTTTTCTGGCCGGGACGGGTGAGGCCGGCGACAACCTCATCGCCGAGTGTGAGTTGTGCAGGCGGCGGGATGAGTAATGAGCTTGCCATTTGGGGTCAGCGGGAAACGCAGCGGAAGCCGGCGTAGAGATAAGGGTAATTGGGCTGGAACCAGTTGCGGAAGCTGGGACGGAAGAAGCAGCCGGCGGTGCGGGGCGAGGCGCCCTTGAGGACGAAATGCTTGCCATCGAAGAAGTTGGCCGAGTAGCCGGGGTAGAAGTCGAACGGTTTAAAACCGGGAAAGGGGGAGAACTCGGTCGAGGTCCATTCCCATCCGTTGCCGATAAGATCTTCAACACCGTGCACAGAGGCGGTGGCGGGATCCACCGGCGCCGGATCCCAGTGGCGGAGGCCAGCGTTGCCGGGGGTCGAGCCTTCGGCGGCGCGGTGCCATTCGGCTTCGGTGGGCAACCGCGCGCCGCGCCATTGAGCGTAGGCGGCGGCTTCGGCGTGGGTGACGTACACGGGCAGGTCAAGCGGAAGGGAGACTTCGCCAAACATGCCGCGGTACTGCCAGGCATTGTCGCGCATGGACCAGAAATGCGGCGGGGCGGCGCCGTCTTCGACGAACTTCAGATAATCGCCGTTGGTGACTTTCCGTTTGTCAATGGTGAAGGCAGGAATGGAGACGGAGAGGGCGTCGAATTCGTTATCCCAACCGAAGCTGCCGTTGCGGTGCTGGCCGAGCGTGGCGGTTCCGGCGGGTACGGGGACCTGGGGCGCGGGAGTGTTCGTGGCAGCGCCGGGGTGGGGTTGCGGGCCTGGCTGTTTGTGACAGTAGGCGAGGTTGTGGAAGAGGTAGCTCAGCGTTTCGACGTGCATCCAGCGGTGCTCGAGGGCGACCTCGAGACGGAGTTTGACTTCTGGTGTCGGAGGCCGCGCGAGTGCGCTATCGAGTTGCGAACGAGCCTGCTGGTTGTAGGCGTGCACATCGGCAATGGCGGGCCAGGCCGACGCGGGATCATTGGGGAGCTCGCCTTCGACCGGATCAATACCAAAGGCAAAGAGTTGATCCCACTCAGGGTGAAATGGCTTGATGTCGAGCGCGGGAGCGAGGAGATTCCAATCGAAGGCTTCGAGGTGGCCGAGGTAAAAAACCAGGCGGTGGCGCTCAGGTACAGGGCGCTGGTAGAGGGCCTCAGGGCGCACCACGGGCCAAAGGAGATCACTTCCCTGCCGGGCTTGCCGCCATCGCTGTAAGGCTTCGACCTGCTGGATGATCATTTTCGTCGCTGCCGCACTAGTTCATAGAGTACGATGCCGGCCGCCATTGATGCATTGAGCGATTCCACTCCGGGAGCGAGTGGGATGGAAACCAGCGCATCACACCTCTTTCGGGTGAGGGCGTGCAGGCCTTTGCCTTCGGCGCCGATGACAAGCACGGTGCGCGGAGTGAAGTCGTGGTCCCAAAGGGTGCGGGGGGCGGAAGCATCGAGGCCGACGAGCCACCATCCTGACTGTTGGCATGTCGTGAGGGCCTGTACCAGGTTGCCGACGCGGGCGACACGGACGTGTTCGAGCGCGCCGGCGGAAACGCGTTCGACGGTTTCGGTCAGGCCGACGGCGCGCCGCGCGGGCAGGAGGACGCCATCCACCCCGGCACCGCAGGCGCCGCGGATGATGGCACCCAGGTTGTGGGGATCTTCGATGCCATCGAGCGCCAGAAGAAAGCCGGCGGGCGAGTCGGCGAGGAGATCTTCAAGATCGAGAACGGCTTTGGCCTCGGCCTGGGCCACAGCACCCTGGTGGTGGGCGGCCGCGGCTCCGGCAAGGCGGTCGAGGTCGGCAGCGGCGGTGAAGCGAACGTTCACATGGGCGGCGCGGGCGAGCGAGATTAGATCCTGAATGCGGGCGTCGCGGCGGTCACGGGAAACGGCAATCCAAGCCAAGGGCGTGCGCGCCCGGAGCGCCTCGCGGACCGCGTTAATTCCGACGATGGCGCGCATGCTGGGTTATACGTCGTAGGCGAGGAGGGAGGTGACGTTGTAGGAAGCGAGGCGCTGACGTCCGGCGAGGAAGGTGAGTTCAACGATGAAGGCAAAGCCAGCGACGGTACCTTTCAGTTGTTCGACGAGTTGGGCGCTGGCGAGGGCGGTGCCGCCGGTGGCGATGAGGTCATCTACGATCAACACACGCTGGCCGCGGGTGATGGCATCGCGGTGGAGCTCGAGCCGGTCGGTGCCGTATTCGAGCGCGTACTCGACCGCCACGGTAGGGGCGGGCAGCTTGCGGGGCTTGCGGATGGGCACAAAGCCGGCGCCAAGGCGCAGGGCGAGGGCGGGTCCAAAGATGAAACCGCGGGCTTCGATGCCAGCCACGAGATCGATGCGCTGGGAGCGGTAATGTTCGGCGAGGGTATCGATGAGTTGCGCCAGGGCGGGGCCATTCTTAAGCAGAGTGGTGATGTCGTAGAAGAGAATTCCCGGTTTTGGGAAATCGGGGACTTCACGTATGTGGGCCTTCAGTACTTTTACGACGGCGGGCGAAATGCTGGCACCGAGACCGGCCTGTGGCGTGGACATGTGGAAATTGTACCGTGGAAGAAAGCTGCCATGAGCCAGTTGCGTTGGGCTCGTAATAGGCGTAGTTCTAGTAATAGAGGATCCATGCCTATGAACGTTCAGCTTACCGTTCAAGTCCCTCGTTCCCCCGACCTTAATGCCCTATTCCATCGCTTTGAGCAGAAGCTCGAGCCGTTGCTGATTGCTTTTCAACCCGACCTGATTCAAGTGCAAGGGCGGTTGTTGCGGCACACCAGCCGGGAAGGGGTCGAGTGCCGATTGAACTTGCACTTGCCCACCGGGCAGTTGAGCGGCGAAAAGGTCGCCACCACGGCGCAAGCGGCGTTTCGCGGCGCGAGCGAGGAATTGCTCAGGCAGTTGAAGAAACACAAACAGAAGTTGCGGGAGACGCGTCCGCACCAGCGGAGTGCGAGGACCGAAACCAGCGCGCGGCAAGAGAATCGGAACGGGCCGTCGCTCGAGCCGGGGGCCGACCTGATGGGATACTTTGGCGAGCATTATGCGGATGTGCTGGGCTTTGTGCAGCGGCAGGTTGCGTTGCGGGAGCGGTTGGGCGAGTTGGAGCCGGGACAGATTGACGCTCACGAGGTTTTAGATGAAGTGGTGGTGGCGGCGCTGGACAGCCGGACGCGAGAGTTGCGCGACCACCGCGCGCGCTGGCTGCTGGTGCTGGCGGCGGCGGCGATTGGAAGGCTGGTGAAACAGTACGGCAGCAGTCCACAGGGACAACCGCTTGAACCGATCGAGAACAACACGCTAATCGCCGAGGAGGCGGACCCGGAGGAGCTGGCCAACACGGACGAGTGGATGCGAAGGCTGGCGCATGCGGTGCGGCGGCTGCCGGCGGCGCAGCGCCAGGATGTGGTGTTGTACCTGCTCGAGGGCTTTAGAGTAGAGGAGTTGGCGGAGATGTCGCAGCGGAGCACGAGCGAGGTCGAGGCCTCGATCACGGCGGCGGAAGCGACGCTGAGGAAAATTCCGGACCTGCCCCAGGCGCTGCTGCAGACAGTGCGCCTGGCGCCCGAGCTTGGTGCGGCGACGCGGCGCCGCAGCGCCGCATTGCGGATGGAGCCGCAGCGCGCCTAGCCAATGCGGCGAATCGTTATGGCAGCGGCGGCGCTGCTGCCACTGCTGGCGGGTGCGCCGGGGCGGGCGCAAGCGCCAAGCGACCCGGTCGCGGCGCTGGTGCAGTCTCTGGAGCGGCAGTACAACTCCGCGCTGCACCTGTACCAGATCGGGCAATTGGACGAAGCGCGCTCCGCCTTTGACGCCACAGTGGACCGTTTGCTGGGGACGAGCTACTCCATTCTCGACACGCCAGCGCTGCAGAACGAGCTGGATTCGCTGCTCGACCGGATTCATGCGATCGAGAGCGACACGCTGGACAGCGGCGGGATGAACAATGTAAAACCGACGCCGAAAGAGACGATCCCCGAACTCACATTTCCCATTGACGCCGCGACGCGCGAGGCCATTGAAAAAAATACGGCACCGGCGGCGACGAAGAGCCCCAGCGAGCAGCAGCTTCCGATTGAATTGAACGATACGGTCATCCGCTACATTCACTATTTCACCACGACGGGGCGGGAGGGCCTGATGCGGGATTACCGCCGGTCGGGGCGATACCGCGCCATGATGGACCGCATTTTCACCGCCGAGGGCATTCCCGACGAGTTGATCTACATGGCGCAATTGGAGAGCAGCTATGATCCGGTGCTGGTGTCGCGGTCCGGGGCGAGGGGCATGTGGCAGTTCATGGCGTCGCGGTCGGACGATTACGGATTGAAGCGCACGGCCTGGGTGGATGAGCGCGACGATCCGGAAAAGGCAACGCTCGCGGCGGCGCGGCACCTGAAGGATTTGCACCATGAGTTTGGAGATTGGTATCTGGCGATGGCGGCCTACAACGCCGGACCGGGGACGATACAAAAACTCGTCGCGCGCACCGGTTACGCCGACTATTGGAAGCTGTATGCGCGGAACGATCTCCCGCGGTATTTGCGCAACTACGTGCCGGTGATTTTGGCGACGGCGTTGATAGCGCGCAATCCGGAGGAGTAAGGGTTGCCGGCAATCGTGCCGGAGACGCCGTACCAAGTTGACACGGTCATGTTGGACGCAGACGTGGATCTCAACCTAGTGGCGGAGTGCGCTTCAGCCACCGTGTCAGATTTACAACACTTGAATCCGAGCCTATTGCATACGCGAGCACCGGCGGGGTACGAATTGAAACTTCCGGAGGGAACCGGGCAGCAAGTTTCCCAAGTGCTGGAACGGATTCCGGCCAAAGACCGGCTGAACTGGCGGGTGCATTGGTCGCACGCCGGCGATAGTTGGGCGGGGTTGGCGCGCGAGTATCATCTGACGCCGTCGCGGCTGGCGGCAGCCAACGCGGCAAGTGTCGCGTCGTTGATCGCCGAGGGCACGGCGGTGCTACTGCCCACGGAGGAGGGCGGAAGCAAACCGCGGAAGAAAACGTCGAGAAAACTCCACCTTTAAGCTTGCAGTATTCATCAAAGCCTTGCCAGAATGTGGAAGCGCGCGTATGCGGCGCGCAAGGAGCTTCAACCATGGACGAAATAAAAACACCAATGTTTGCCGCGGCTGACGATGATGAGAGCTTTGTGTTCCCCGCTGACAATGGCGGACAGGATTTCGGCGACGACGAAGAGCTTGATGTCTTTGCCGCGCTGATCGGCAGCCAATCGGACGAGCCGATGGCGGCGCCAGCGAAGGCGGCGCCGGCAAAGCCGGCAGCGAAGAAGAAGCCGGCAGCGAAGAAGAAGCCGGTGGCGAAGAAGAAGCCGGCGGCCAAGAAGGCGGCCGCGAAGAAGGCGGCAGCCAAGCCGGCGGCAAAAAAGTCCGCGGGTAAGAAGGCGGCCAAGAAGAAGGCGCCGGCGAAACGCGCGGCGAAGAAACCGTCCAAGTCAGCTTCGAAGACATCACGCAAACCAGCGGCGAAGAAGAAGCCGGCAGCCAAAAAGACCGCCAAGAAAAAATCGCGGCGTTAGGCGCAATCGCTGCGTAAGCTTTCGCCGGCGAAGGCCGGCGATTTGAAGGCGCGGGCTTGCCGGCCCGCGCCTTGTGGTGGTTCTTCGTGATGACGGGACGATGACGGACGATGGACGTTTCCTACATCATTGACAATCGCCTAGCGGTCGGAGGCGGTATTTGGACGGCCGAGGATATGGCCGAGATGGCGGCGGCCGGGTTCACCCACATCGTCAATTTGCAGGCGGAGTTTGATCATACGGAGATGGCGCGGATGGCGGGCCTGCAGGTGCTTTGGAATCCGACGGAAGACGACTTGTCGCCGAAGCCGGGGGCATTCTTTGAGCGGGCGGCCAGCTTTGCCGTATCGGCGCTGGAAGACGAGAAGGCTCGGGTTTACGTTCACTGCGCGGCGGGTGTCCACCGCGGGCCGCTGGCTGCGGCGGGGGTGCTGTGCGCGTTGGGGTATCGACCCGAGGCGGCGATGGAACTGATCGCGGCGCGGCGCAACTGGGCGGAATTTCCAGACGTTTACCGGCGGAGTCTCAAGCGCTGGGCCATGGCGCGGGACAAGGGCAAGAAGAAGCCGGCCAAGGCTACTCGCAGCGCAAAGCCGTCATAGGATCGCTCGACAGCGCGCGCCGCGCCGGCAGAGCGCACGCGGCGCCGGCGGAGGCGAGCAGGGCAGCCAGCGCCAGGGTGAACGACAGCGGGTCATACGTGGAGGTGGCGAAAAGCTGCGACGCCATGGCGCGGGCGAGCAGCAGCGCTCCGGCGGCGCCGATGGCCAACCCGCCGAGGACGGGGCGCATGCCCTGGCGAAATACCATGGCGGCGAGAGAGCCCCGGTGGGCGCCCAGCGCCAGGCGAATGCCCAACTCCTGGGTGCGGCCGGCAACGTTGTAGGCGACGACCGCGTAGGTCCCGAGGCTGGCCAGCGCCAGCGCGCAGAGGGCAAACAACAACACCAGCCAAAGTTGGAACTGCTGGGTGGCGACGGCCGAGGCGCGCACCGACCGCATGGTTTCGATCTTCGGAACCGTGGCGGCGGGCGCGAGCGCCGCAATGACGCGGCGAACCGAGGGCGCGAGCGCAATGGGGGCAGGGGTGCGGAGGACGAGGTAGGCGAGGTGGCGGTGGAGATTGTCCCAGTAGGGTTGGTAGACGATCAAGCCGGGCGGGGTCTGCAGGTTGGTATGGACATCGGCAGCGACGCCGACCACGGTAATCGGCGGGCCCTCGGGTGTATAGCGAAATTGACGGCCAATGGGATCGCGACCGGGGAAGACGCGGGCGGCGGTGGTGGCCGAAATGATGGCGACGTCGCGGCTGGGCGGGGCGTCGGCGAGAGTAAAGTCACGGCCAGAAAGCAGTGCGACGCCCATGGCGGCAAAGTAATTGGGGCTGATGTACTGGTAATTGGCAATGGGGCGCTGGCTGAGCGGACGGGTGTCGCCATCGAGATAGACGACATCGGTCACGCCGGTGCCCTGGAGCGGCAATTCGGTGGTGAGCGCGGCGGCGGTGACGCCGGGGATGGCACGGAGGCGCACGGGCAATTGATCCCAAAGTGCGCGTCGGGCGGGGTCAGGCCCGCTTAACTGGGCGGCGACAATTAATTTGGGCGAGGGGTCGAAGCCGACGTGAACCTGGGAAAGGCGCACGAAGCTGTGCAGCAAGAGCCCGGCCATGATCAGCAGCATGGCGGTGAGGGCCGACTCGGTGGCGACGAGGAGCCAGCGTCCGCGGCTGGAGGCGCTGCCGCCGCCGGCGCGTCCGCCGGAGCGCAGCGCGGCTTGGGGCTGGATGTGCGACCAGCGCCAGGCGGGCCAGAAGCTGAACCCGGCGGCGACGGCCATGGCGAGGACCAAACCGAAGGCGATGGCGCCAGGCTCGAGGGTTGCGGATTCAAGCCGCGGGATGCCGGCAGGCGCGGCATGGACGAGCCAGCGCACGCCGGCAAACGCCATGGCAACGCCGAGCAGGCATCCGGCGGCAGCCAGTCCGAGGCCTTCAGTGAGAATGGCGGCGACGAGGCGATGGCGCCCGGCGCCCAGGGCCAGTCGCAGGGCGGCCTCGTGTCCGCGGCGGCTCACGCGCACGAGGAGGAGATTGGCGAGGTTCAAACAGACGAGCAGTTGGATGGCGAAGACGGCGGCAAGCAAGAGCCAAAGCTGGCGCGCGATGCCGGCGGTGATCTGGTCACGCAAAGGCGTAAAGGTTGTCAACACCTCGGCATCGGCCTGGTGCGCGCTGGCGACTAGCCTTGCTGTGATGAGGTTGAGCTCGGTCTGGGCACGGGCGGCGGTCATACCGGGACGAAGGCGGGCAATCACGCCGAAATCGAAATTGCCGATAATTTCCTGCCCGGCTGGATCGAGGCCGAAAGGCTGAAACAGCTCGGGTGATCCGCTGGCGGCGGCGACGGCGGTAAGCGGGCCAAAATCGGCGCCGCGCGGAAAATGAAAATCGGCGGGCAGGATGCCGATCACCTGACAGAGCTGGCCGTTCAAGTTGAGGGTTCGACCGAGGGTGGCAGGATTGGCGCCGAAGGCGCGGCGCCAAAATGCATCGGTCAGAATGACAACGTGATTGCGTCCAGGCGCATCTTCGGTGGCGAGGAAGTCACGTCCCAGGCGGGGTTTGACTCCAAGCACGGCGAACAGACTCGAGCTCACCTGGTCGGCGACGACGGGCTGGGGCTCGCTGGCGAGGGTAAGGTCGAGCGTGGTGGGATGGATGAGCGCCAACGATGCCAGGGAATGGGACTCGGCACGCCAGGCGAGGAAGGAGCGATCGTTGACGGGCAAGGAGGGGTAGAGATGACTAACTTGAGGAATTACCTCGCGAATGGCGTAGAGCTCCTGCGGCGCGGCATATCCCAGCGGACGGAGCAGCACGGAGTCGACAATCGAAAAAATGGTAATGTTGGCGCCCAAGCCGATGCTGAGCGTTAGCAGGGCCAGGAGCGTAAACGTCGGCGTTTGGCGCAGGCTGCGCCAAGCTTCACGGGCCAACCCCATAAAGGAGATCTTAACCGAAGGGCGCGAATTGGGAATGGTTGACTGAGAACCGGCAGTAGTGTCTAATTGCAGCTTGTACTCATCAGAGGGAGAATAGCGTGGCACTTAAACTCACCACTCGTAATGTTGATGGCGTCACCGTCGTGGAAGCGAACGGGCGCATAATTCTCGGCCAGGAAACCAATGATTTGCGCGAAAGCCTTAAGGGGCTTCTCGCCAACGGCACGACCAAGATCGTCATCAATTTGGCGAACGTTGATTTCATTGATTCCAGCGGCTTGGGCGCGATGGTCGGACTGTACAGCACGGCCAGCGCGCGGGGCGCAAAAATTAAGCTGGCGGCCATCACGAAGCGCTTTCACGAGCTGCTAATGATCACCAAGCTGTTGACGGTCTTCGACGTGTACGACAACGAAGAAGCCGCCGTTGCCAGCTTCCGGTAGGAGGCTCAGGCTCAGCCGCGCGGGACTGGATACAGGGCCAAGCCGGTGAGCAGCTTGGGGAAGAAATCGGTTGATTTCTGAGGCATGACGCCGCCCGCGAGGGCGACGTCACGCACCTGTTCGGGCGGAATTGGGTTAAGCAGAAAAGCGGCCTGGGCGGCACCGGTTTGGACCGCAGCCAGGGCTTCGGCACCGTCGCGGGCGTAGCGCAGGTGACGCTCCTCACGCACCATATCAGGCGTCACGCCCAAAGCCAAGTTGAGCGCCAACTGGTGCAGCAGCAACACATCGAGCTTGCGCTGCTCGGGCAGCGCGTCGGGCAGAAGCCGGGCGAGGTCGAGATCGGCTTTTGGACGCAGCAGCGCGGCCTCGCCGGCGAGCACCACGGCGAACACAGGCCGAGTGCCGGCGGCGGCCGCGAGGCGCGGGGCCAGCGCCGCCCAGGCGGTTTCGTCGAGCTTTTCCCAATCGAAAAATTTTCGCAACGCCTGGGCAGCGCGCGCCGGGTCGAAGTTGGACAATCCGTAGACGAGGCGGTGGGTGGGGAGCACAACGAGACCGGGCGCGTCGAGATTGAAGCAGGTGGTCATGACCCATTGCCAGGGGCGGGTGGAGGATTGGGGATTTTCGGCATCCTGCTCCTGACTCCAGAGCAAGGCGGTTTCGTAACGGTGATGGCCGTCGGCGATGACCAGGGGAAGAGGCGCCATGGCGGCCTGGAGGCGGGCGATGACGGCGGCATCGGTTTCCCGGAAGAGCTGGTGCAAGGTTCCGTACTCGTCGGTGGTCGAGGCCTCGGGCGTCAGGGCGCGCGCAAACAGTTCGCGTTCGGCGTTCTGACTGGGGTCGCTGTAGAGCATGAAAATCTGGCCGAAGTGGGTGCGGGTGGCGCGCAGCAATTTCTGCCGGTCGAGCTTGGGGCCGCTCAAGGTTTGTTCGTGGCGGAAGACGACGCGGTTGGCATAGGGCTCGAGACCGCAGAGGGCGATGAAGCCGCGGCGGACGGCGGGTTGGCCAGCATCGCCCTGGGGCGAGCGGAAGGTCTGGGTGTAGGCGTAAATGCCGGGTTCGGGATCGGCGCGGAGGACGCCGGATGCGATCCAGTCTTGGAGGTACTGCTGGGCGCGGGTGTAGACGTTGTGGTCGTCGTCATCGCCATCGCGCTTCTCGCCGAGAATTACGCGGACCAGATTGTAAGGGCTTTGCGCCAGATAGCGTTCGCGCATGGCGGGCGTGATTTTGTCGTAGGGCTGGGTCACTACGTCGTCAATCTTCACTTTGCCGGGGGCATAGCGAAGGGCGGAAAACGGTTGGATACGTGCCATCGAAATCCATCTTCTCAGGAAACGGAACGCCGTGTAAAACGTTATGATCGGATGAGTGCCTGAGACGACGCCCAACGCGATTCCAGCCGCGCCGCCGAGCACGCCCATGATCGGCGTGCCCATGCCGCTGGAACGCGCGGCGCCGGCAATGGCGGCGGCGCGCGACGGTTGGCTGCGGGTGGCGGTATTCTGCATTTTGCTGGGCGCGCTGCTCACGATGCTGAACGCATGGCTGGTGAAAGCGCCCCCGGTCAGTGACGCGGCCGGAATGCCGGGGTACCGCGAGATCATTGTTCCGCTGCTGGCGGGCGCGGCAACGGCGGGAGTTTTGATGCTGGAGCGCGCGCCCACGGCGGGGATGCTGCTCTGCGTATTCGGCGCGCTGTTCAGCCTTGCCGGAGACGGAATTTGGCTGCTGCCGGGAACCGTGTGCGCGTGCATTTGGGCGGCACGCCACGGCGGGACGGCGCGAAAGACGCTGGGGTTTTTGCTGCTGATACCCGGCATTGCCGCCGGGTATTACGGAGTGGTAGGCACGCTGGCGTTCGTCAGCGGCACCGATCTGCCGGGACTGCCACCAGGGCTGAGCGCGCCATTGTCATTGGCGCAGGCTTTGGCGCCGCTCGAACTGCTGCCGGTGGCGGTGGTGGGGGCGTGGTTGTTGCTAAAAAAGCAATAGCGGAGCGATTCTGAAAAAGATGCTGAAAATGTATACAACGACGTGGTGCCCGGATTGCAGGCGGGCGGAACGGTTCCTCAAAGAACGCGGGATCGAATTCGAGGCGATCAACATCGAAGAAGTGCCAGGCGCAGCCGAAATCGTGATTAGCCGCAATGCGGGGCGGCGCAAGGTACCGACCTTTGACCGGGACGGACATTTTTTTCATTGCAGTCCGTATGACCCAGCAATCCTGAAACGCGAATTGCAGCTTAGTTAGCATGGCTGCGCGTGATTACGACGCGGTTTTGGTGGTGTCGTTCGGCGGGCCGGAACGGCGGGAGGACGTGCTGCCGTTTTTGGAAAACGTTCTGCGGGGACGCGCCGTGCCGCGGGAACGGATGCTCGAGGTGGCCGAGCATTATTACCATTTTGGCGGCGCGAGCCCGATCGGCGCGGCGACACGGGGCATCATCGGCTCGCTGGAGGCGGAGTTGCGGGCGCGGGGGCCGGCGCTCGCTGTGTATGGGGGCAATCGCAACTGGCATCCGTTGTTGGCCGACACGGTGGCGCAAATGGCGGCGGATGGAGTGCGACGGGCGATGGCCTTTGTCACCTCGGCATTTGATTCGTATTCGGGCTGCCAGCAGTACGTCGAGGACATTGAACGAGCGCGGGCGGCAGTCGGCGCGCGGGCGCCGGTGATTGAGAAGATCAGACTTTTCCACGATCATCCGGAGTTCGATGCCTTGATGGCGGAACGGGTGGCGGGCGGGTTGGCGAACCTGCCGGGAGCGCGCGTGTTGTTCACGGCGCATAGCGTTCCCCTGAGCCAGGCGGCGGGGTGCCAATATGTGCAGCAACTCGAGGCGGCGTGCGGGCGCATTGCCGCGAAGGCGGGGAGCACGAGGTGGAGGCTGGGATACCAAAGCCGGAGCGGACCGCCGCACCAGCCGTGGCTGGAACCCAGTCTCGAGGAATGCCTGCGGGAGGCGGTGGCGGAAGGCGTGCTCCGCGTCGTGATCGCGCCGCTAGGGTTTCTCTCCGATCATATGGAGGTTGTCTACGACCTCGATGTTGCGGCGCGCGCGTTGTGCTCGGAGATGGGGCTGGAGATGGAGAGGGTGAAGACTATTGGCGACCATCCGCGTTTCGCTGGGCTGATGCGGGCGTTGCTGATTGAGCATATGGATCGCGCATAGAGCTGCCGACGACGGCGGCGGCGAGGCAGTTGCCGACCACATTGACGGCGGTGCGGCCCATATCGAGAAATTGGTCCACACCGGGCAGCAGGGCGACACCCGACAGAGGCAGGCCGAAGGTGGCGGCGGTGGCGGCCAGGACGACGATAGCGGCGCGAGAGACGCCGGCCACGCCCTTGCTGGTGAGCATGAGGGTGAGCAGCATGAAGATTTGCTGACCCAGGCTCAGATGCATGTTGGCGGCCTGGGCGATGAAGATAGCCGCGAGGCTCAGGTACAGCGTACTGCCGGTGAGGTTGAAGCTGTAGCCGGTGGGGATTACGAAACCGACGACGCGCCGGGGCACGCCCATGGCTTCCATATTTTCGAGGGCGCTGGGAAGCGCGGCTTCAGAACTCGAGGTGGAGAAAGCGATGAGGGTTGGTTCCTTGACCGCGGCCCAGAAGCGGCGCAGGGGGATTTTGAAGAGCAGTATCGTTCCGCCGAGAATCACAACGACAAAAACGGCGAGCGCGACATAGAGGGTGACAACGAGTTTCAATAGTGGCACCAGCACGCCCAGGCCGGAGTGACCGATGCTGGCGGCGACCGCGCCGAGAACGCCGAAGGGGGCGGTCCACATGACGATGGCGGTGAGCTTGAACATGATTTGTGCCAGGCCCTCGCAGAATACGAGCACGGCGTGGGCGGGCTTGCCGGGAGCGGTGCCGGCGACGACCATGGCAATGGCAAAGAGCACGCTGAACACGACCACCTGCAAAATCTCGCCATTGGCCAGCGCCTGGGCGAAACTTTGGGGGAAGGTGTGGAGGATCAGGCTTTGCAGCAGGGTCTGGTGGGCGGCGACGTTGAGCGAGGCGGTTTCAGCGGGAGAAACGGGGAGCGAGGCGCCACGACCCGGCTGCACCCAGTTGACGGCAACGAGGCCGAGCACAAGGGCGAAGGTGGTGACGACCTCGAAAAACAAAATTGACTTCCAGGCGATCTGACCCAGCCCCTTGAGGTCGCCGTGGCCGGCGATGCCTACGACCAGGGTGGCGAAAATGAGGGGGCCGACGATCATCTTGATGAGGCGGAGGAAGATGACCTCGAGCGGGTCGAGGGCGACGCCGAGGTGGGGCCAGAGCGCGCCGATAGCCACGCCGGCGATGAGCGCGATGAAGATCCAGGTGGTGAGCGAGACGCGGCGCATATGGCAGCGAGAATAGCACGTGCTATTCTGCCTTTCGTGAACTACGTCACCGAACTACAGTGCAGCCGGTGCGGCGCGAGCGCCGCCGCCGATCGTCCGCAGACCGTTTGTGCGCAATGCGCGGGGTCGTTGTATGTGCGTTATGACCTGAAGGCGATTGCCAAGGTTGTCAATCCGAAGGTGCTGGGATGCCGGGGCCTGGTGGCCGGAGAGGCGGAGCGCTCGATGTGGAAGTATCGCGAGCTAATGCCGACCGACACGCCGGTGACGCTGGGCGAGGGGCAAACGCCGCTGGTACAGACGCGGCGCCTGGGCCGGGCGATGGGCGGCAACCGGCTGTACGTGAAAGACGAGGGGCTGAACCCGACGGGCAGCTTCAAGGCGCGTGGATTGGGATGCGCGGTGACGATGCTGCATCAGTTTGGGGTGAAAAAGATTGCCATCCCCACGGCGGGCAATGCCGGCAGCGCGCTGGCGGCCTACTGCGCCGCGGCGGGGATTGAGGCGCACATTTTCGCGCCGCGGGACGTGCCCAAGGGCAACCTGGCCGAGTACAACTTTTACGGCGCGAAAGTGACTTTGGTCGACGGGTTGATCAGCGATTGCGCCAAGCGGGTGCAGGAAGGGCGCGAGCGGGAGGGCTGGTATGACGTGAGCACGATGAAGGAGCCGTACCGGGTCGAGGGCAAAAAGACGATGGGATACGAGGTGGTAGAGCAGCTTGGCTGGAAGGTGCCGGATGTACTTTTTTATCCAACCGGCGGCGGCGTTGGATTGATGGGGATGTGGATGGCGATCGAGCAGATGTAGGCGCGGCGTTGGATTTGGAGATCGCGACCGAGGATGGTCTCGGTGCACTCGTCTCGGAGCGCGCAGCTGGTCGAGG